>DATMNP010000001.1:0-35626 GCA_035568935.1 Opitutaceae bacterium
CAGCTAAATTCTTAGAAATCGATGCCTTATTTGGCGCACGATCAACAGACGAGAGCGCGTCGGAGGACGCCGCGCTCCATCATTAAAAGACTTCCTTCGAAAAAGCCTTGGGCTAATTTCCTTTTCCCAACCCGCCGGGCGATTGCCTTTCACCCGGTTTGATGTCTGCTCAACCCAATGCCCTCCGCCCCGCTCCGCAGTTTTTTCTACCTGCTCCTGCTCGGTGTCGTCCTGCTGACGATCGCGATCGTCGTGCGCTCGGGCATGCTCGCGCGCAAAAATCCCGGCGAACCCATCACCGCCGCCATGCGCGCCGCCCTGGCGTCGGAACAAAAACCGGAGCTGAGTCAGCCGGACGAGCTTTTCATCGAGGAACACTATCCCACCGCGCGTATCCTGCCTTCCGGCGTGCGCTACATCCTCCTCGCCCAGGGTACGGGCGACGCCCGTCCGCTCGCCGGCCAGGAGGCCGCCATACGATACGAGGTCTCGCTGCTCGATGGCACGCCCATCGACAGCAGCGACGCACACGGCGGCGAACCTTTCACCTTTCGCGTCAGCCACGGCCAGGTCATCAAAGGGCTGGACGAAGTCGCGCCCGACATGCGCAAAGGCGAGAAGCGCAGGCTCATCATTCCCTGGTGGCTGGCCTACGGTGAAACCGGCAGCCCGCCGAAAATTCCGCCCAGCTCCACGCTCGTTTTCGACGTCGAGCTGGTGGATTTCCACTGAGCAGGCACGATCCTTTTGGAAACCGTGAATGAACGCTAATATTTTTCCCGCGGATTACGCGGATGAGCGCGGATAGGCTGCCGCAGCGCTTTTTGCTCGCAATGACGGCTCAGCAGAGTTTTTCAGCAGCCTGCACATATCAGCGGCAATCCGCGTCATCCGCGGAAAAAGCATTAATTCCCAGGGAGAAATCATTTCTCCGAATTCATGGTTTCCTGGCTTCTGAATTAAACCGTTTAAAATCTGTTTCAAACCCGCACCAGTTTCCAGCCGGTCAGTTTTCCGTGGGCGACTTCGAGCCAGGCAAAGCTCGGCGGAACGCCGTGGTTGGGTCGCGAGATGCAGCCGGGATTGAGCCAGCGCACGCCGCCCGACACTTCATCGCGCGGCACGTGCGTGTGCCCGTGGAGCACAACGTGAAATCCCTTCGGCGCGCGGGACGGCGGGACGTGGGTGAGATAAAACTTCAACTTTTCCCGCTCCAGTTCGAGCGCGATCGGCCACGAAAAATGCGAGTCATTGTTGCCGAGCACCACGCGCAACGGCGGCCCGAGCTCTTCAAACTCCACCAGCGTGGCCGGGTCACAGACATCGCCGAGGTGCCAGATTTCGTCCGCTCCGCGCAGTTGCTGCGGCAATCCCGGGGGATAGCGGTTGTGTGTGTCGGCGATGACGGCAATGCGCATGGATTACGGCCTATTAACCACTAATGCACACTCATGGTCACTAATATTTCCAAGCGGGCAGAACACGACTTAACCACTTATGTACCCTACTTCGCTGAAGCTATGAAGGGCAGGCACTTATCGTCACTGATAATATTCGAACCCATTTTCACCTGTTTCCTCCTGATTAGTGACCATCCGTGCGCATCAGTGGTTAAAAACACTCCAGTAGCAGGTTAGCCTCAACTTCACGGCCCGCTGGCCGGCAGCGGATAGACGGCGGGGCTGGCGTGACCGGCGGCATCCACCGCTTCGACGCCGAAAATCACATTGTCTTTCGACACATCGCGCAGGGTGTGGCTCGTGGCGTTTTTCGGCACGTCGAGCGCGTGCGCCCAAAACGGCGCGGTCGTATCGCGCCAGACGATGCGGTATCCCGCGAGATCGGGCTCGGCATTGGGCTGCCAGTGCAACGTGGTGTCGTTCTCGAGTTTTGTCGTCTCGATTTGCACCCCATGCGGCGCCGCGGGGGCACGGGCCAGGACGGCCAGCGCGGCGGCATTGACGCGCGTGACGTCGGCCACGTAAACGAAGTTCACCAGGTCAGTCGTGTCACCGTAGGCCACTTTGTTTTCCACGCGCACATCCTGGCGCTGGTGGCGGAAATCCTCGGCCGGCTCGGTGAAGCGCACCGCCGGGTAGCCTTGGTCGAGAAACGACTGCTGGTCGCCCGCGCGCAGATAGGGATCGGTGCGATAAATAAGTTTCACGTTCATCGCGGGCACATAGGGCGCGGAAGCCTCCTTGATCGCGCGCGCGAGTTCGCGCGACGGCGTGTCGTTTTCACCGCCATTTGAAAAAAGTGCGCCCAGCCCTTCGTCCGGCATTTTTCCCGGCGGCACGCCCTGGGCAAAGAGCCGCACGGTTGCGCTGTCGTGCCCGCCATCCTCCGCCTGGGTGCTGCCGATGATGTCGTTGTTGATCAGGCCGGCGATGTTGAGCTTCGTTTGCCTGGCCTGGGCGGCCCAGTGCGCGGAGCCATAGCGGCCCTGCTCCTCGCCCGCCACCGCCATGAAGACGATCGTCGCGTCGAATTCGTAATGCGACATCACGCGCGCCAGCTCGAGCACGGCGGCGACACCCGAGGCATCGTCGTCCGCCCCGGGCGCGGGGCTTTCAAAATTAAGGAGGCTTCCACTGCACGAGTCATAATGGCTGACCACGATGTAGAGGCGGTCGCGCGACTCGGGCTGGGTGCCGGGCAGCGTGGCCACGATATTGACGATTTCGACCGGCTGCGGAATCCCCGGCGCGCGCGGCTGTTGAAACGCATCCTGCTCCACCTGCAGCCGGCCATCCGATGCGGCGGAGATGCGCTCGAACTCCGCCCGAATCCACGCCCGCGCCGCACCGATGTCGTTGCCGTTCGGAGACGGATCGGAAAGCGTGTGCCGCGTGGTGAAGCTGGTCAGGATGTGGACCGACCGCTCGATGCGCTCGGCAGAAATTTCCGAAACCATTTTTGCGATATCCGGGTCGCCCGGCGCCGGCGCAGGCGGCGTCTCCTGGGCCAGGGCCACGGAGGCAAAGGCGGCAAAAATCAGCAAGCTGGGTTTCATGCCGGCAGCGTGAGAGATTGCCGGGGCGCTGGCAACGCGCTTGACACTTCCGGCTGCCTCCGGCACTTCGGTCATCTCTTAATCACTGAAAAGCCATGCAACCGACCTTCCGCCCACACCGCAAAAAGCGCGCGCGCAAAATCGGGTACCGCGCCCGCAAATCCACCAGAGGCGGCCGCAAGGTACTCGCGGCCCGCCGCCGTAAAGGCCGCAAGCGCCTGACCGTCGTCTAAGGGAAAGGCTGAAGAGCTGAAAAACTGAAGGACTGAAAGGATCAGTCGCACGCGAAATCTTGATCGATCTAGCCTTCAGCCCTTCAGTTTTTCCGCCATTCAGCCCTTTCCTTCCGATGCGTTTCCGCGCCGAGCAGCGCCTGCGTCGCCAAAACGACTTTCGTGCCGTGCGCGAGCGCGGCCGCCGCTGCGACTGCGGCGCATTCACCTTATGGTGGCGCCAGCGCGAACCCGCCGCCGGGGAAACCACCCCGCCAGTGGCCCGCCTCGGCGTGACCGCCTCGATCGCCGCGGTCGGCCCGGCCGTGCAGCGCAACCGCGCCAAGCGCCGGCTGCGCGAGATTTTCCGCCGGCACCAGGACCTCGTGCCAACCAATTGCGATTTGCTGCTCGTCGCCCGCGCCGCGCTCAATCGGCTTGCGTATGGCGAATTGGAGCAAAAGTTCATGGATGCCTGTCGCAAGATTTTCCCACCCGCCAATGCCTGAGCACCTGTCTTCCACCCTTGTCATTCTGAGCGAAGCGAAGAATCCATTTGGATTCGGTTCGCCCCACCGCCCTGGATTCTTCGCTTCGCTCAGAATGACAAAGAAAAAATTCGCGGAAACCGTCGCGCGCCTGCCCGTGCACGCCGGGTTGGGGCTCATCGCCGTTTACCAGCGCACCCTTTCGCCCGTGCTGCCGGTGCTGTTCGGGCCGGCCTGCGGCTGCCGCTTCACGCCGACGTGTTCGCACTACGCGGCGGAGGCGCTGCGGACGCATGGATTTTTCTCCGGGCTTTTCCTCTCCGCGCGCCGCCTCGTGAAATGCACCCCGCTGCACCCGGGCGGCCTCGATCCGGTTCCGCCCTTATGTAGGTCGGGGTTTATCCCCGACATCCGTTTTCGCCAAAGCTTCGCCAAGACCCATGTCGGGCGTAAAGCCCGACCTACATGCGTCACGCTGAAATAATTTCCGTCTAATTTTCATGGACAAAAAAAATCTTACCATCGGCATCCTGTTTTTCCTCGCGGCATTCGCGATCATGCGCATGGCGCCGCATGCACCGCCTCCGCCCTCGCCCAGCATCGGAAATATCTCGAACCCCCTCCCGGCCAACCAGGCCGGGGCTGCCGCCTATGCCCCGGCGACCTCGCCCGACGACGCCACTTTCGCCGCGGTGCAAAAGGACTCCGCCGGCGAAACCATCACGCACCTGGCCAACGATTATATCGACGTCGCCTTCACCGACTACGGTGGCGCCATCAAGGATGTCGCGCTGAGAAAATACCCCGAGGGCGTGAGCAAGCCCGATCCTTATGTCTTCAATGCCCTGCACGTAAGCCCGATGCTTGCGCTCGTCGATTTTCCGGGGCTCGATGACGCCACGCGCTACACCCTTGTTTCGCGCACCGAGAGGGAGATTGTCTTCCGCGCCGTCTTTGAAAACCGCATCGAGGTCACCCGCCGCTACGTACTCGAGCCGAGCGATACGAAAACCGGCGACCCTTACCAGCTCCGCCACGAGACAACCTTCCGCAACCTCACCGCCGACACGACACCGTTGCCGCGCCTCACGCTGAGCCTCGGCACCGCTGCTCCCGTCAATTTTCGCGACTTCGGCCTCTACCTCGACACCGGCTATTCCGATGGCAGCAAGGCCTCCTTTATCAAGCGCGCCAGTCTTCAGGGCGGCAGCTTTTTGGGCTTCAACCGGCACGACCCTTTGCCGTTTATCGAAACGATTTCACCCGTCGCGTGGGCTTCGGTGCAAAACCAGTTTTTCATCAGCATCCTCACGCCCGATGACGCCGGCACCGGACTCGTCACGCGCCGCATCGAACTGCCGCCGTTCCCGGACTCGACTATTCCCAACATTGGCATCGCCGGCAGCGCCCGCTTTGACGTGAAACCTCTCGCGCCGAACGGCGAGGCCAAGCTTGGGATGGATTTCTACGTCGGCCCGAAGGAATACAAGCGCCTGGCCAATTCCGACATCTTCAAGCACGACCAGGACAAGGTCATGCAGTTCGGGTGGTTTTGGTTTTTCAGTGAACTCCTCTTGAAGATCATGGCCTGGGTGTACGGGTGGGTGCACAACTGGGGCTTTGCCATCATCATCACGACGCTGGCCATCAAAACCGTTTTCCTGCCCTTCTCGTTTGCCATGGCGCGCTCGGCCCGGCGCATGCAGAAAATCCAGCCCCTGCTCCAGGCCCTGCGCGAGAAATACAAGGGCAACCCGCAAAAACTCAACGAGGGCCAGCTCGCGCTGTTCAAGGAACACAAGGTCAACCCGCTGGGCGGCTGCGTGCCCATGTTCATCCAGTTGCCGTTTTTCTTCGGATTCTATCGCATGCTCGCGAGTGCGTCAGAGCTGCGCCTCGCGCCCTTTCTTTGGGTTCACGATCTCTCCGCGCCGGACACCATCGCCCACCTTGGCGGTTTCTCCATCAACATCCTGCCGCTCCTCATGGGCGCCACCATGATGAGCCAGATGTTCCTCGTGCCACAACCCGCCACGATGGACAAAACCCAGGCCACCATGATGCGTTTTATGCCGCTCATGTACGTGGTGTTTTGCTATAACTTTTCCTGCGCACTCTCGCTTTACTCGACCGTCAACAGCCTTTTTACTATCTTCCAACAAATCCTCATCAACCGCATGAAGGACGACGGCGACCCCACCCACGCAACCGGCGCCGGCGGCAAACCGATCAAAAACGTCACCCCTGTTAAGAAAAAGCTGAAAGACTGAAGAACTGAAAGGCTGAATCCAAACTTACCGACCATGAGCAATTCCTACCCGGCACCTTCATTCTTTCAGCTATTCAGCCCTTCAGTTTTTCAGCCTTTCAGCCCTTCAGCCTTTCCCTCCCATGGCCGGCCATAATAAATGGGCTAAAGTCAAACGGGCCAAAGCGGTCACCGACTCGCGCAAGGGCAAGATTTTCTCCCGTCTCTCGCGCGAAATCACCATCGTCGCCAAATCCGGCGGCGGCGACCCGGGAATGAACCCGCGCCTGCGCACCCTTTTGATGAAGGCGCGCGAGGTCAACATGCCCGCCGACAACGTCGACCGGGCCGTCAAAAAGGGCACCGGCGCCCTGCCCGGCGTCGTTTACGAGGAATTCATCTACGAAGGCTACGGCCCCGGCGGCGTCGCCATGATCGTGCAAGTCACGACCGACAACAAAAACCGCGCCGCCGCCGCCGTCCGTTCCATCTTCACCAAGTTTGGCGGCAACATGGGCGGCGCGGGCGCGGTGGCGTTCCAGTTCCAGCACCTCGGCCAGTTTCTCGTCGCCCGGGAAAAGGCCAACGAAGACGCCCTGATGGAGATCGCCCTCGAAGCCGGCGCCGACGACATGCTCGCCACCGAGCAGGGCTACGAAATCCGCTGCCCGGTTAAAGCCTTCGACGCCGTCAGCCACGCGCTCGAGAAAAAAGGCATCACGCCCGACAGCGCCGAAATCGCCTACATCCCCTCTGCCCACACGCCCGTCACCGACCTTGGCACCGCCAAGACACTGGCAAAACTCCACGAAGCGCTCGAGGAGGACGACGACGTGCAGAACGTTTTTTCCAACGAAGAAATGGACGACGCCCTCAGCGAGGCCGCGCAGGCGGGTTGAAATTCTTGCTCGTTTTATTGTCATTCCGAGCCATGCGAGGAATCTCACGATTCCTACTGGAACCAACCAGCGCTCAAGTCATTCCATTGCGGATTCTGCTGGACGATCAATCCAATCTTTTTTGCCCGGCTCCAGCCTTTGATTTGCTTCTCCCGTCCGATCGCGTCCCGGATGTCGTGAAATACCTCGAAATGAATCAGTCGGTTCACATTGTAACGGCTGGTAAAACCGGACAACGCCTTGTTCCGATGTTGCCAAACACGTCGGAGGATGCCGTTGGTCACGCCAATATAAAGGACCGTGCGAATGGAGTTGGTAAGAATATAAACGTAGTAGCGGCCAGTTGACATCGCCTCGCATTCTAGCAGGCAATTTCAAGCAAGTGCCGAAGGGCATGCTTTTTTGTGGGATTCCTCGCACGGCTCGGAATGACAAAAATAAGGTAGGGCGCAATATCCCCGATATCGCCTCCTCATGTCCTCTTGCTTCCCCGGCGTCCTCTGTGTTGCACTTTGGCAGATGAACGACACGGAAAAGACTGCCCTCACGCCCGCTGCCCCCGCCGAGCCCGGCGAGGTCGGGATCGTTGAGCCACGCGATTTCGTCTGCTCCGAACCCTTCACTTTCGAGAGCGGCCAGGTGCTCCCCGGCTTCACCCTGCGTTACGAAACCTACGGCCGGCTCAACGCCGCACGCGACAACACCATCCTCATCTGCCACGCGCTCAGCGGCGACCACCACTGCGCCGGCATTTATTCGCCCGACGACCGCAAGCCGGGCTGGTGGAACAACCTCATCGGCCCCGGCAAGGCCGTGGACACAAACAAGTTTTTTGTCCTCTGCATCAACTGCCTCGGCGGCTGCCAGGGCTCCACCGGGCCGTCCTCGATCGACCCGCGCACCGGCCGGCCCTTCGGCATCGCGTTCCCCTTTGTCACCATCCGCGACATGGTGCGCGCGCAAAAACTCCTCTGCGACCACCTCGGCCTCGCCTCGCTCTACGCCATCACCGGCGGCTCGATGGGCGGCATGCAGGTGCTCCAGTGGCCCATCGAGTTTCCCGGCTTCGTGAAGAAAATCCTCCCGATGGCCACCACCGCGCGCGAAAGCGCCCAGGCCATCGCCTTCAACGAGGTCGGCCGCCAGGCCATCATGCAGGATCCCGCCTGGAACCACGGCGACTATCCGCGCGACGGCGGCCCGCGCGTCGGCCTCGCCATCGCCCGCATGATGGCGCACATCACCTACCTCAGCGACGCATCGATGGACCGCAAATTCGGCCGGCGGAAAAAAGAAACCGCCGCGGCCGGCGCCTACAACTTCGACATGCAGTTCGAGGTCGAAAGCTATCTCCGCCACCAGGGCGAGAGCTTCATCAACCGCTTCGACGCCAACACCTATCTCTACATCACGCGCGCGCTCGATCATTTCGACCTCGCCGCCGCCCATGGCTCGCTCGAGCAGGCCTTCGCGCCAATCGAGGCCGAGACGCTTTGTGTCGGCTTCACCAGCGACTGGCTTTTCCCGTCCGAGCAAAACCGCGCGGTCGTCCTCGCGCTCCTGCGCGCCGGCAAGCGCGCCAGCTACGCCGAACTCACCACCGACCTCGGCCATGACTCGTTCCTGCTCGAGTCACCGCAACTCTACGGCCTCGTCCGCGGATTTTTGGAAAAAAAGTGATCCCATGACCAAGCCCGCCATCAAACGCACCGTGGACATGCAGGTCATCGCCGACTGGGTCGAGCCCCGCAGCCGCGTGCTCGACCTCGGCTGCGGCCGCGGCGTGCTGCTCGACTTTCTCGCGCAGAGCAAGGACGCGTTCGCCGTCGGCGTGGATCTCGATTTTGAAAAAATAGCCGCCTGCGTCCAGCTCGGCGCCGTTGCCTATCAGGGCGACATGCTGGAATTTATGCGCGCGTTTCCGGAAAAAAATTTCGACCGCGTCATCTGCTCGCGCACGCTCGAGGAACTGCCCGATCCCGCCGCCGTCATCGCCGAGGCGCTGCGCGTCGGCCGCGCGCTCACCGTCGGCTTCGTCAACCACGGTTTCTGGAAAAACCGCCTCAGCACGCTCCTGCTCGGCCGCAAGCCCCGCAACGCCGTTTACACCACCGAGTGGTTCGAGAGCCGGCCGTCGAATCCGGCCAGCATCACCGACTTCGAGCATTTTTGCGCAGAAAAAAATATCCGCATCACCCGCCGCGTGCACCTGCGCGGAGACTGGAAAACCTCCTGCCATTTCCGTCCCAACCTCCTCGCCGGCTACGCGCTCTACGACCTGACGCAGTAGAATTTTAACCGCGAATGGACGCGAATAAACGCTAATGTCCGGACGAAACAGAACAGCAAAGTCCGTCGGGTTAGTTATTCGCGTCCATTAGCGTTCATTCGCGGTTCCAAACAACTTTTCCGCGCGGATCGCGCAGCAGCAGTCCTCGCCGTCCGCCGAGTGAAACCAGTGCGGCGCGAGCGCGGCGAATTCGCGCTGCATCGCCGCCCGCAGACCGCCAACCTCGAGCAGCACGACGCCGCCCGGCGCCAGGCGGTCGCGCGCCTGGCGCAATAACCTGCGGATGATCGCGAGCCCGTCGGCGCCGCCGTCGAGGGCAAGGCGCGGCTCCTGCTTGAACTCGGGCGCAAGGCCGAGCAGCTCACGCGTCGGCACATAGGGCGGGTTGCTTAAAATCACATCGTAGCGGTCAGAAGGACCTGCCCTTCGAAGCCTTGGCGAAGAAGGGACCGCATCGAAGACGTCGCTTTCAAAAAGCTTCACCCGGCGCGTGAGGTGATGCGCACGGACGTTGATTTTTGCCACGGCCAGCGCCTCGGTGGAAAGGTCGATGGCGTCCACGCGTGCATTGGGAAAATGATGCGCAAGCAGAACCGCGAGGCAGCCCGAGCCGGTGCACACATCGGCCGCACGGAGGATCTTTTTTGCATCGGGCACGAATGGGGCAAGCTGCGCCGGCAGAATCTCCAAAAAATACGAGCGCGGGATGATGACCCTTTCGTCCACATAGAAGCGGTGCTCGCCGAGAAAGGCCTCGCGCGTCAGGTAAGCCGCCGGCACGCGGTCGCGGATGCGGCGGCGCAGGATTTTTATGACCGCGGTGGCCTGCGCAGGCGTGAGCCGGCGGTCCAGCACATCCGCTTCGCTGTCGAGCGGCAGGCCCAGCGCGTGCAACAGCAGGTAGAGCGCCTCGTCGTGCGCGCTGGCCGCCACCTGGCCGAGCGCGACGCCTTCGCGCTCGTAGAGCTGCTCGGCCCACGCGAGCCAGTCGCCCAGGGTCACGAGGCGCGTGGCATTGTGAAATAAATCAGAATGTGTCTTCAAGGTATCAAACACCGTGGCACTGAATAGGTGGAGCGCGGCCTATCGGCACTCTCCTTGTCATTCCGAGCCGTGCGAGGAATCTCACCTGAATAATCCCGTGAGATTCTTCGCTGCCGCTCAGAATGACAAAAATGACACCTCATGTGAGTGCTAAAATCGAAAATGCTCTGATGTTGGATGTTCAATGACCGGCGTAAACGCGCCGGTCAGACCTTGGCTTTCTCATCCGTGCGCACGTGCTCGTGATTGAAGATGTGTTCGGAGCAATAACAGTGCTCGCCCGCACATTTCGAACAGTAGCGAAAGTCGAGCTGCGGATGCGTAAGCTCGGTCTTGCCGCAGATGCGGCAGCGATGGCGGGCCTCGGGCTCGGCCTTGCTGCGCCCAAAGCTTTGCGCGCCACCGGTCATCCGGCGGCGGCGCAGGCGCGCGGTCAGAAAAAGGTCGCGGCCGAAGAAAAGCAGGAAATTTCCCGTCGATGCCAGCACCTGAAATCGCGTGCTCCACGGGCCGAGGACAAACATGGCCGCGTAGACAACCCAGGTAAACAGAGCGAGCCACCTGATTTTCACCGGTAAAACAAAAAAAATGTACATCACGAAATCAGGGTTGAGATAGGCAAAGGCAAGGAAGACCGAACCGGCAATAAACCCATTGGTTCCCGGATCGCCCGGCGCGAGGAAGGCCACCCCAACCGTCAGCACCCAGCCAATAAAAAGAAAAAGATTGTAGCGAAACACGCCCCAATAGTCTTCGAGCGCACTACCCATGAGATAAAATATCCACCACGAAAACGCGATGAAGACCCACGACGTCGACGGCGGCACGAGCAGGAACGTCAGCACGCGCCACCATTCGCCATGCAGCACATAGGCGGGCACAAGCTGGAGCCATTCGAGCGAAATTTTGTCGAACCAGTGAAAAGTGAACACCATGACCTGCCCGGCCACGAGGTAGAGCGAAAGATTGGCCACGGCAAAGCGGCCAAAGATACGCTCAAGTTTGTTAAGCAAGGAAGGCATGCAGAAAGCTACTTTGCCGGCTTCGGCGGCAATTGGGCAACCAGCTTTTGCTTTTGCTCCGCCAGCTTCGGCTCGGTGATCGCATCGAGCAGCGCGCGGGCATCATCCGGCTTTTTTTGCTTCAACAGGACGGTTGCCTCCTGCAGCTGGAGAAACTGCAGCTCAAGTCCGGGCTTCGCCTGCAGCTCGAGCGCCCGCCAGGACTTGAGGGCATTTTCCCAATCGGGGGTCTCGAGATCATAGAAGGCCTTGGCATAACGGTAGGTGTATTCCGTGCGGTCGGGGGCCAGTTCGGCCGCCCGGCGGAAAGCTTCAAGCATCGAGTGGTCGAGCGCGGCGCGCGTCCAGTGGCCGTCCTTCAGGAAATCGTCCCGCGCGGCAAAGAGCAGTGTGCCGAGATTGTAGTGGTAGAGCGACTCACGCGGCGCCAGCTGGATGGCCGCCATGAAATACGGCAGCGCCTCGACCGGCCGGCCATCCTCGGCGAGATAATTGCCGAGGAGGTTTTTTACCACGGGAATATCCTTGTCGAGGGCGTTGGCCTCGAGCAGCTGTACGACGGCTTCCTTCCGCATGTCGATTTTCCATAACATCTGGCCGTAGTCGACGCGGGCCTCGGTGAACTTGGGCTGGTCGCGCAAAAGCACGCTGTAGGCGTCGGCCAGTTGCTGGAGCTGGGATTTGAAGTTCTCCTGGTCGAAATCCGGCGAGCCCTGGGCTTTTTCCGCATCGGCGAAAAGCGCCTGCTGGCGCGCGACCAGGTCCTTGAGCGTGTCCTCGGGCGTCGGGCCGGGATCCGCTGCGCGCAATGCGGACGCGAGTGCGCCAAAGGCAATGACTGAACGGATGATCTTCACCATGGTAAGATGAAGTGCGACCAAGCCCGGGAGCAAACGTTCATAAAAAAATCCGTGTACAACCGAAACTGGCGGCTCCACCTTTTTGGTTAAGGTGCCGTCATGCCGCCGCGATCTCCAGTCCCGCCCTCGTCGCTTCCCCATCGCGGCACCCTGCTCAACCCGCCCAACCGTTTCGAACGCCTTCATTGCGAGCCCGACCCCGACGCGCCACCCGAGGAACAACCGCATCCACGCACGCAGTTTTTCTTCGATGCGAGCGAATCCATTCTCACTTACAACGACAGCCCCGACATTCCGTTCGCGGCCGGCCTGAACCCCTATCGCGGCTGCGAACACGGCTGCGCCTACTGTTACGCGCGTCCCTACCATGACTACCTCGGCTGGAACAGCGGCCTTGATTTCGAGACCAAAATCCTCGTCAAGCTCCGCGCCCCCGGGCTGCTGCGCCACGAACTCGCCGCGCCCAGGTGGAAGCCGCAAATTGTCGTCAGCAGCGGCATCACCGACTGCTACCAGCCCGCCGAGCGTCATTTCCGCCTCATGCGCCAGTGCCTCGAGGTGTTTCTCGAGTTTCGCAATCCGGTCGGCCTCATCACGAAAAACTTCCTCATCACACGCGACCGCGATCTCCTGGCCGAGCTCGCGCGCTGGCAGTGCGTCACGGCCACGATCACTGTGACCACGCTTGATGCCGAGCTCGCCGGGAAACTCGAGCCGCGCGCCGCGCGGCCCGAGCACCGCCTGCGCGCCATCCGGCTCCTCGCCGAAGCCGGCGTGCCCGTGGGCGTAAATGTCGCGCCCATCATCCCCGGCCTCACCGACCACGAAATACCCGCCATCCTCGACGCCGCGGCTGCAGCCGGCGCCACGCGCGCCGGCTACACGATCCTTCGCCTGCCTTACGCGGTGAAAGATGTTTTTCTCGACTGGCTCGAGGCCCATGTGCCCACCAAAAAAGACCGTGTGCTCAGCCGCCTGCGCGAGCTGCGCGGCGGCGAACTCAACGTCAGCACGTGGGGCCAGCGCTTCAAGGGCGAAGGTGTTTTCGCCGGGCAGATTGCCGGCCTTTTCGAAGTCGTTGCGCGCCGCGCCGGCCTGAACGGCCCGCGGCCCGCGCTCAGCACCGCGCACTTCCGCCGTCCCGGCGGCATGCAGATGAGTTTGTTTTAAAAACCTGCCCGTGGGCAGATTGGCCAGGCCATGGTGGACGATAGACCGCACCCAAAACTTACCAGGCAGGCGATCCATTGTTTGTAATATATTACGTTACAAACAGCCAGACTGATGGATTCGTCGCTCGTAACGTATTATATTACAAACTTCCGCGGCCGTCCCTGCCGTATTCGGTGGGGACGGCTGCCTTTAGCCGACAAGGCTTTGCCCTTGTCGCCGTCCGTCAGGTTCGGCCGGTTGGGGCCACGGGCCCTACCCTGATTTGTCGTAACAACGCGCTCCACCCACAAACCGCATTGTCAGCGCGCCTTTCACCTGCGAGACATGCTGCGTCCCCGTGACCCTTCTCGACCGCTACATTTTTCGGAGCGTGCTGTTCACCTGCGCCAGCGCAGTGGGATTGCTCTCGTTTATGTTTATTTTGGTCAGCGCCTTGAAGGATATGCTCGGTTACATTCTCGCGGGACAAATTGCCGTGGGCACGGTGGCCAAGCTTCTCCTGCTGCTGCTCCCTGCGACCATGCCCTTTGTGCTCGCCCCGGGCGTGCTCACCGGCGTGCTGCTGACGCTCGGGCGTCTCTCGGCCGACAGCGAAATTACCGCGATGCGCACCGCCGGCCTGAGCCTGTCGCGCATCGCCCGGCCAATCTTTGTTTTTGCCGTGCTCGGCGTCGCCGCCGGCCTCTACGTCAACTTCGAAGCCATGCCCTACGGCCGCGTGACGTATGAGGAAGCGCTCCGCGAGGCCGTGCGCACCAAAGCCCTCAGCTTTATCGTGCCCAAGACCTTCGTGCGCAATTTCCCCGGCACGGTTATCTACGCTGGCGACAGGCAGGGCGACCTTCTGCATGACATCTGGGTGTGGAAGGTGGACGACGACCGGCGCGCGAACATTTTTGTCCATGCGCAATCAGGCCACATCAGTTATGAAGCGGAAAAAAACGTCATCGCCGTCCATCTGCAGCAGGCACAGGTCGAGTGGCGCAACTCCGCGCAAACCGGGGATTTTTCCAAACCCGCCCCCGAGAGCACCGCCGAAGATTTCCCCCTCTCCTTCCCGCTCGAAAAGGTGTTCAGCGGCGACCACAGTTTTCACGTAAAACTGCAATGGATGACCCTGCACGAGCTTCTGGCCGAGCACACCCGGCTCACCACGCAGAAAGTCGCACCCACCGAGGCGAGGGAGCAGGCGCGCGCCATCATGAAAGTGCGGCTCACCCTCAGCGACAAAATCAACACCGCGCTCGCCGTGCTCTCGTTTGCGCTCATTGGCGTGCCGCTCGGCATCAGCGTCTCACGACGCGAAACCAGCGCCAATCTCGGCGTGGCCGTGATCCTCGGGCTCAGCTATTATTTGCTCACGGTCACGGTCGGCGTGCTCGACCGCCATCCCGAATACCGCCCCGACCTGCTGCTTTGGGCGCCAAACTTGATCTTCCTCGGGCTCGGCCTGTGGCTTTTTTATCGCCTGGATCGGCGCTGAAAAAAAAGTGCAAGGTTCCCGGTTCAAGGTTCAAAGTCGGCGAACAGTTCAAGGTTCGCCAGCTAACAACCCTGAACCTTGAACCGGGAACCTTGCACTTCATCGTTGCGTAGCAACGACGCCGCTGCGGCCGTCGACTTCCGCCAGCACCTGGTCGCGGACCGGGATGGCCGCGCGGTTGGCCAGCAGCTCGCGCGCAAGGTCGTCGAGGCGGATGAACTCCACCCCGGCATCCTTGCAGGCGGCGAGCAGCGTTTGGAAAAGCGGACGCCGGCCCATGCCCTCGATCTCGGCATGCAGCGTGAAAACATTCGGCCGGTCGGGGCTGAGCAATGAGAGGTAGTGCGCCACGATCTGGTCGTCGGGATACTCGGGCCGGCCGAGCAGCTCATCGAACGTCGGCAGCGTGCTCGGGATTTCGAGCGTCTTGAAGACTTTTCCGTCGATGCGCGGGAAAAACGGCGCGCCGCCGCGCGTGTCGCTGGCATAGAGCAGGTTCGCCTCGTCGTAAACTTCGCGGCTACGCGCGTTGCTCTGCCAGCCCGCCGCGCCCGCGGTCTGTGCCTCCTCCGCAAAGATACGCAAGAACTCCGCCCGCGCCGCGATGAACTCGTCACGAACCCCGGACAGGCTCATCTTGTGCAAATAATCCTGCCAGCGATAGTGGTTGTAGCAGTGGATGCCGACCTCGAAGCCGGCCGCGTGCACCGCGCGCATCACCCCGGCGTTGCGGCGGCCGATGTGCGGCGCCGGCAGCAGCGTGCCATTGAGCAGCGTGCGGATGCCGTAAAGTTTGACCACGCTCGTGCGGCTGACCTTTTTGAAAAATCCCGGGCGAAACACGCGCGTGATGGCCCGGCCCGTCTGGTCGGGCCCGAGCGAGAACAGGAAACACGCCGGCGCGTCGAACGACTGGCAATCCTCGACGAGATTCGGCACGCCTTCGCGCGTGCCGCGGTCGGTATCGACATCAACTTTTAGCGCGAGACGGATGGGCATGGCGGCTTATTTTAACACAGAGGGCGCCGAGGAAAAGGAAGGACGCAGAGGATTTTTGATGGAGACCCCTCGGCATAGTTGTCTGTGGCCTCAGTTTTCCTCTGCGTTAAAACAAAGTCTCACTCCAGCTGATAGTCCTTGTGCGCGAGGTGGTAGTCGAGCGTGAGCTTGATCGCGGTCTTGAGGTCCACCTTCGGTTTCCAGCCGAGCTGCTTCTTGATGTTCGCAACCGAGGGCACGCGTTTCTGGATATCCTGGTAATACTTGCCGAAATACGTCCCAGACGACACGGCCACGACCTTCGCCTGCGCGGCGTGCTCGCGATAATCGGGGTATTGCTTGAAGGCCGCGATGATCAGCTTCGCCAGCTGGGCCACGCTCACGTCGTTGTTCGGGTTGCCGATGTTGAAAATTTGGCGCGAGGCGCGGCCGTCTTTGTTCTCGATGATGCGGAGGAGAGCGTCCACGCCGTCGTCGATGAAGGTGAACGAGCGGCTTTGCTTTCCACCATCCACAAGCTGGATCGGTTTCTTGAAAATAACGTTCGAAATGAACTGCGTGAAGAGGCGCGAGCTGCCTTCCTTGGGCTCGAAGACGTTGTCGAGCTTCGGCCCGATCCAGTTGAACGGGCGGAAAAGCGTGTAATCCACGTTGTCACGCACGCCATAGGCATAGATCACGCGGTCGAGGAGTTGTTTTGAGCAGGCGTAAATCCAGCGCTGCTTGTCGATCGGGCCGTAAACCATCGTGCTCGACGCCTCGTCGAGTTCATTGTCCGGGCACATGCCGTAAACCTCGGAGGTGGACGGGAAGATGATGCGCTTCTTGTAGCGGGCACACTGGCGGATGACCGCGAGGTTGGCCTCGAAATCGAGCTCGAACACGCGCAGCGGATCCTTGACGTATTGCGCGGGGTTGGCGATGGCGACGAGCGGCAGCACCGCGTCGCATTTCTTCACATGGTACTCGATCCACTCGCGCGAGATGGTGACGTCGCCCTCGACAAATTTGAAACGCGGGTTGCCCAGGCAGTTGGCCAGTTTGTGGTCGCCCACATCCATGCCATAAACCTCCCAGTCTTTCTGCTTGAGGATGGCATGGGTGAGCGAACTGCCGATGAAACCGTTGGCGCCGAGGATGAGGACTTTGAGCATAGTGACAGAAAGACTGAAAGGCTGAAGGGCTGAAAGACTGAAATTGATCGGCTTCAGCCCTTCGGTTTTTCAGTCCTTCAGCCTTTGGGCGCGCCACCAAAAATTTGTCCGAGCGTTAAGCTCTGTTGCGCGCCCTTCCATTCCGTACGGGTAAGTTCGAGCGCGCCGTCGCCGGTCGCCACCACCAGCGGCACGAGCGACAAGACCTCCCCTATCCGACCGCGTTTGCCTCGCGTCGCCGGCGAATCAGTCTCGGCCCACCAAACCATCAGCCGTGCCGCACCGACATCGGTAAACGCACCCGGATACGGATCCGTCACTGCACGGATGAGGTTGAGAATTTGTGACGAAGTCTGCGCCCAGTTGATGCGGCCGTCCTCAGGTGTGCGTCCGCCAAAATACGTGGCCTGGGCGTCGTCTTGCGGCGTTTCCTTCGCCGTGCCGGCGAGAAGCGCGTCGATCTGCCGGGCGAGCACGCGGCGCGCACAGGGCATGACTTTGCGAAACGCCTGCTCAGCCGTATCGCGCGGGCCGATGTCCACGCCCTCCTGGTCGACGATGGCGCCGGCATCGGCCTGCTTGACCATGCGATGGAGCGTCATGCCGATGCGCGGCTCGCCGTGCAGCACCGCCCAGTTGATCGGCGCGCGCCCGCGGTATTTCGGAAGCAGCGAGCCGTGCAGGTTGAACGCCCCGAGCCGCGGCAGCGCGAGAATCTTTGAACTGATCATGTTGCGGTAGTAAACCGACAGGATCAGGTCGGGCTGCAGTTTCGCGATGCGTTCGATCCATTCCGGCGCGTTCACCTTCTCCGGGGTGAAAATCGGGACGCCTTTTTCGCGCGCGGCGACGGCGGGCGTCTTGAACCAGATTTTCTCGTGCGGGTTGTCCTCGTGCGTGATGAGCGCGACGACGTTGTCGCCACGCGACAGCAGCAAATCGAGGCACTCGTAGCCGACCTCGCTGTAGCCGAAAAACAATACGCGGGGCCGCGCGCTCATTTCGTCTCCAGGATTTCCTTCACGTGATACTTCTGGCGCGCGCGGACGACCTGGTAGGTCCGCCCGACGTATTCGCCGATCAGGCCGATGCCGACCATCGCCACGCTGAGCAGGAAGAACAGGATGCCGAACAACGTGAAGACGCCATCGACCTCCGCTCCGAGGAAAAGGCGGCGGTAGGCCAGGACGAACACGAGCAGCAAACTGCCGGCCGAGCACGCCATGGCGAACATCGTGAAGTATTGCAGCGGCGCGAGCGAGAAGCCGGTGATGAGGTCGAAGTTCAGGCGGATGAGCTTGTAGAACGAGTAATTCGACACGCCGGCATGTCGCTCCTCGTGTTTCACGCCAACCTCGGTCGGGTTGCTCGAAAAACTGTAGGCCAGCGCGGGGATGAAGGTGTTGATCGCGCCGCTTTGCACGATGGCATCGACGATCGGGCGGCGATAGGCGCGCAGCATGCAGCCCTGGTCGGTCATCTCGATGTTCGTCATGCGGCTGCGCACAATATTGACCAGCTTCGAGGCCGTGGTGCGAAAAAAACTGTCCTGCCGGTCAAGACGGAAGCCGCCGGCATAATCGTGCCCGGTGTCGATCAACGCGAGCAGCTTGGGAATTTCCTCGGGCGGGTTCTGCAGGTCGGCGTCGAGCGTGACGATGACCGCGCCGCGCACGCGTTCGAAGGCCGCCATGATGGCCATGTGCTGGCCGTAGTTGGAATTAAAGTCGATCACCCGCGTGACGTCGGGACGGGCGGCATGCTGCGCGCGCAACAGTTCAATCGAGCGGTCATGCGAGCCGTCATTGGTAAAGATGACCTCGTAAGATTTGCCGAGTCCGTCGAGCACGGGAAAGAGACGCGCGAAGAGCACCGGCAGATTCGGCTCCTCGTTGAAAACGGGAATGACGACGGAGAGTTGGATGGGGGAAGACGTTGTGGGCACGGCAGCAGCGGGATTATGCTATACGGAAAGGGATGAATGTGGAACTCAGGAAATCGGGGAAACTGTCGATCTCTTTATCCAGTTTCCGGCTTTCCTGGGTTCCACCTTCATCTTTTGCCAAGATTTCGGGCTAAGGTTTTCGGTTTGCTATAAGAATTGCGGTCAGGGCCGTCACGACGCGGACGACATCGGCACGCTTCATGGCCGGAAATAGCGGCAGCGTGAGAATATTGCGCCCGGCGTATTCGGCGTGCGGAAAATCGCCGTCTTTCCAGCCGTGCCGGCGGTAAAGCGCGAAAAGGTGGATGACCGGGTAATGCGCGCCGCTGCCGATGCCGGCCGCGTGCAGCTGGGCCATGACGTCGGCGCGTTTGATCGTGAGGCGTTCCTCGGGCAGCATGACCTGGAACATGTGCCAATTGCTGTTCGTGAAGTCGGCGACCGGCAGACGCAGGCCGAGCGAACGGACCGCGGGCGTGTCGAGCCGCTCGAAATAGGCGCGCGCCAGTTCGCGGCGCTTTTTCGTGAAGGCGTCGAGGTGCGGCAACTGGCCGAGGCCGACCCGCGCCGCGACGTCGGTGAGGTTGAATTTGCCGCCGACCAGCTCGACTTCCATGCCGTCCTGGCCTGAGCGCACCACACCCTGCAGGCGGTATTGCTCGGCCAGTTTCGCCTCGCGCTCGTCGTTGAGCACAAGGCAGCCGCCCTCGATGGTCGTGACGTTTTTGTTCGGGTGAAAGCTGAACGACACCAAATCGCCGAAGCTGCCAACGCGTTTGCCCTTCCACGTGCTGCCGAAGGCCTGGGCCGCATCCTCGACAACGCGCAGCTTGTGTTTCTTCGCGATGGCATACAACCGGTCGCGATCCACCGGAAGGCCGGAGAGATCGACCGGAAGGATCGCGCGTGTCGCGGGCGTGATCGCCGCCTCGACGCGGGCTAGGTCGATGTTGCGCGTTGCCGGGTCGATATCGACGAAGACCGGCCGCGCGCCAACCTCGAGAATGACGTTGCTCGTCGCCACCCACGAGAGTGGCGTCGTGATGACCTCGTGGCCGGGGCCGACGCCGGCGATGCGCAGCGCGATTTCCATCGTGCACGTGCCGGAGTTGAACGCACGCACCGGACGGCCGCCGCAATACGCGGAGAGTTTCCCCTCAAACGCCTTTACCTGCGGCCCGGATGTGATCCAACCGGAGCGCAGCACCTCGGCCACGCCCGCAATGGTTTCGTCGTCGATGGTTGGCCGGGTAAACGGTAGGAATGGCGCACTGGCTTTGGCCGGAGCGGTCGCCCGTTCGGCCAGCCGAGGGCGGGCCCGTTTGGCAGGTTTTGGGAGTTTGCTGCGGGCGGGCGCGGACATGTCAGGGTTGGTTGCTGAAGAGAATGTCGCCGTTCTGTTGGTCGATCAACTTGTATTGGAACGCCGGATCGGTGAAAAGTTTCGTTGTATCTTGCTGTCGGGCAAGGGCGAATACCCGGCCAGGCCCGGCCCATAGCCGGCGGAACGCCACCTCGTCCACATAGCGGTCGCTGTGATCTTCGGCCGCCGTGCCGAATTCCATTTCACCGCGATATGCCACCACGCCAATGGTGCGCCCGAGATAGAACGGGAAGTCCTGGAAATATTCGTGATAACTGAACACGCGGTCGCCCGGCTGCAGCTCCGGGCCCAGGCGAAGGGCGAGCGGCTTTGTCGTCCGGTCGAGCACATGCGGCAGCGCAGACACCACCACCAGGAAAAAAATCGTGGTCGCAGCCACCAGCGCCTGCAGACCCGTGCGCACGCCGCGCCGCGCCGCCAGCCATGGCACAAGGAACCCGCCCGTGCACAGCACCGAGACGAGCACGGTGACAAACGGCGCCAGCCCCGCGCGCTGCGCCGGCGCAAGCTTGTCCGCCGGCAGGCGCGCCCACACCAAGAACAGCGCCAGCGCCACCACAACGGCGAGTATACTGTAAAGGCGAAAGCCCAGGCGCAGCGGCGCCTCGCGTGGCACCTCCCACCCGAGCGCCACGTAGCGGCCGATCAGCAGCGCCAGCGGCGGAAACACCGGCAATATGTAGGGAATTAGCTTCGAATGCGACGCCGAGAAAAACAAAAAGATAAACCCCGCCCAAATCAGGCAGAACCACGCCACCGAGTTGTGGCCGCGCGCCGCCCACCCGCCCCGCAGGTTGTGCCACAGCGCCGGCCCGAGAAACGCCACCCACGGAAACAGACCCGCCAGCACGATAGGCGCGAAAAACCAGAACGGCTGCACACGGTGCTCGATATTCGTCGTAAACCGCAGCCAGTGCTCATGCACAAAATAGAACCACGCAAAATCGTGCTCCTTCACCGGCGAGCGGTTCGCCGCTTCCGCCAGCACGTGCCACGGCGCCGCGATCGCCAGGAAAATCAGCAGGCCCGTCGGCAGATAGAGCGGCTTCAGCCGACGCCACTCGTTAAAGGCCAGCAGCCACAAAAACATCACCGCGCCCGGCAAAAGAAAACCGATCAGCCCCTTCGCCAGCGTCGCCAGCGCTGCGCATCCATAAAGCGCGTAAAACAGCCTGCGCCGCCGCTGGCCCGGCTCCGCCTGCACGCCGGCGATGAAGGCAAACAGCGCGCCGGCGATCAGTACCGATACCGCCATGTCGATGATGAGCACATGTGCCAGCCCAAAATAAAGCAGCGAGGTCGCCAGCACCACGGCCCCCGCGAGGCCCACCGTGCGCCCGTAGAGCGCCAGCCCCGCCGCGTAGGTCATCAGCACGCCGGCGAGCGCAAAGGCCGCCGGCCACAGGCGCAGCGTCCACTCCTCGCTGCCAAACAGCTTCTCCGAGGCCGCGACGCACCAGTAAACCAGCGGCGGCTTCTCGAAATATTTCACCCCGTTCAACCGCGGGGTCACGAAATCTCCCGTAGCCACCATCTCGCGCGGAATTTCCGCGTAGCGCCCCTCGTCGGGATTCTGCAGCGGACAGAACCCAAGGCCAAAACCGAACAACACGCTGACAAACAGCGTCAGCATCAACAGGTCGCGGCGCCACGGCGCTTCGCGCGTC
Source organism: Opitutaceae bacterium (assembly GCA_035568935.1). Taxonomy (GTDB): domain Bacteria; phylum Verrucomicrobiota; class Verrucomicrobiia; order Opitutales; family Opitutaceae; genus DASRHD01. The sequence continues at coordinate 21,885 of DATMNP010000001.1, forward strand.
GTCGGCTGGGGTTGGGCAAAAATCTGCATGAAAATCACGCCCACTCTCGCAGCCCCGCCGCGGCCTTGGCGATTTTTTTCGTTGTGGGCGGGGTGCCCCCACCCCCGCATTGAGAGAACATCGATCGCGGGATGAGGGCACCCCGCCCACATCCTAAAACTTTCCATAGGCTGCCGAGGCACAAAGCTCTTCCCACTTTTTTATTTTTGGGCTAGCTTCCAAATCAATGGCTGCCTCCAAACCTTTCGCCTTCGTCTGCGGCGCCGACGAGTTTCTCGTGCAGCGCGCCGGCCAGCAGCGCTTTGCCGCGCTCGCGTCCGAGACGGGGGCAGACGAGTTTTCGCGCGAGATCATCAGCGGTTTCGCCGCCAACATCAGCGAGGTTGAGTCCGCCATCAACCGTTTCCGCGAGGCCGTGCAGACCGTGCCGATGTTCGGCGGCGGCCGCGTCGTCTGGCTGAAGGACGTGAGCTTTCTCGCCGATAACGTCACCGGCCGCGCCGAGGGCACGCTGAAACTGGTTGAAGACCTCCAGCAGCTCCTGGCCGCGGTGAATCCCGCCGAAGCAGCCGTGCTCATCACCGCCGCACCGGTGGACCGCCGCCGCGCGTTTCCCAAGTGGTGCGAAAAAAACGCGGACTTCGCGCTCATCGGCGGCGACAGCGACGCCGGCGGCGAGGCGCTGGCGGGCATCGTGCTCGCCGAGGCGCGTTCGCTCGGCGTGACATTCGCGCCCGGCGCCATCGAGCTGCTCCTCGCCAAAGTCGGCGCCAACACCCGCCTGCTCGTCGAGGAAGTGCACAAGCTCGCCACCTATGCGGGCTTGCCCGCCGACTTGTCCGCCAAAGCTTCGGCCGTTTCGACAGGCTCAAGGCCCCGAGTAAGTCGAGGGGCGACAGCGGAAGCCTCGGCGAAGGCGGACGATCCCTCGACCCCGCTCGGGACAGGCAGCGCCGTCATCGAGGAGAGCCACGTCATCGAGCTCACGCCCAATACCGCCGAGGGCGATTTCTTCGAGGCCGCCGAGGCCTTTTTCAGCGGCGACCTGAAATGGGCGCTCGCCGCCCTGCACCGGCATTTTTTCGCGGGTGGCGACGCCCGTCCCGTCATCAGCGCGCTGCAAAACCGCAACCGCATCCTGCTCCAGCTTCGCGCGCTGCTCGACGCCGGCGAAGTGCACCTGGGCCCGCGCGGGGTGGACGGCCTGCCACGCGCCGCCACCGCCCACGCCGCAAAATTCAGCGAGGCCGCCGGTGAAAAAAGCTCTTACAACATCTTCACCCAAAACCCCTGGTATCTCGGCAAGCTCGCCAGCGGCAAGCTCCCCTCGCTCCGCCGCCTCATCGACAACCAGCACGAACTCATCGCCGCTTTCGAGGAAATCATCCGCCGCCCCGGCGAGCAGGAGGAAGTCCTCCGCGCCATGGCCGTGAGGTGTTTGACCTGAAAAACGCCAAAGGATCCATTCACAAAGTTTGAGCCAGATGACTAATTGTCATTCCGAGCCGGGCGAGGAATCTCTCCTTCATTTTGGCAACAGATCGAGATTCCTCGCCCGGCTGCCAATGAACTCATGCCAGTTGCGGTTCAAATTCAGCCTTCCAAGGTGGAGCGTGTCGTCCCGACGCGCTCAGAGCGCGCCCGGAGGGTCGCGCTCCACCCGCGCTGCCGCGCGAATCGGTTCATTGGCGCGTTCCACGCAAGCCGCGCAGCGGCTTGCTCAGGGTCTCGGGATGACATTAGCTTGGCTTTGGTCGTCTTAAAATCTGTCTCTGCTTGCTCTTTCTTTTCAGTCGTCAACCCTGCGCTAATTGTTATGCGTGGGGTTCCTCGCCTTTGAAAAAGCCACCGACCGCCCCCGCCGCCAAACCTGCGCCGCCTGACGCCACCGAAGAGATCGCCGACCTCGTTGCGCCGCCTGCGCCAATCGCGAACGTCCTCGCCGAGCGCTATGCCTCGCCAGCGATGAAAGACATCTGGTCCGCGCCGGGCCGCGTGCTGCTCGAACGGGATTTCTGGATCGCGGTGATGAAGGCGCAGAAGGATCTCGGCGTGCCCATCCCGGCCGAGGCGATCAAGGACTACGAACGCGTCAAAACCCTCGTGAACCTTACGTCCATCGCCAAGCGCGAGCGCGTAACGCTGCACGACGTAAAATCGCGCATCGAGGAATTTTCCGAGCTGGCCAACCGCCAGTTCATCCACCTCGGCCTGACCAGCCGCGACCTCACGGAAAACGTCGAGCAACTGCAGATCGTCCGCTCGATGAAAGTGGTTCATCACAAGATGGTCGGTGCACTGCTCGCGCTCGCCCGCCACGCCGAGGCGCACCGCGACGTCATGATCACGGCGCGCACCCACAACGTCCCCGCGCAGCCCACCACCCTCGGCAAGCGTTTCGCGATGTTCGGCCAGGAACTGCTGATCGCCTGCGCGCGGCTGGAGGGGTTGATCGACCGCTATCCCGTGCGCGGCTTGAAAGGTGCCGTCGGCACCCAGCTCGACCAGCTCACGCTCCTCGGCGGCCGCGCCGACAAGGTCGCCGAACTCGAGGCCCGCGTGCTCAAGCACCTCGGCTTCCGTGCTTCGCTGATCGCGGTCGGGCAGGTTTACCCGCGCAGCCTCGATTTCGACGTGGTGACCGCGCTCTTCCAGGTGGCCGCAGCCGCGGCGAGCTTCGCCACAACCCTGCGCCTCATGGCCGGGCAGGGCCTGCTCACCGAGGGTTTCCAGGACGGCCAGGTCGGCTCCTCGGCCATGCCGCACAAGGTCAATGCGAGAAACTGCGAGCGCATCTGCGGCTTCACCACCACGCTCAGCGGTTACGTGACGATGACCGCCGGCCTCGCCGGCCACCAGTGGAACGAGGGCGACGTGTCGTGCTCGGTCGTGCGCCGCGTCGCGCTGCCCGACGCGTTTTTCGCCATCGACGGCTTGCTCGAGACGTTTCTCACCGTGCTCAACCAGATGGAAATTTTTCCCGCCGCCATCGCCACGGAGAACGAGCGCAACCTGCCCTTCCTCGCCACGACCACAATCTTGATGGAAGCCGTGAAACACGGCGCCGGCCGCGAAACCGCGCACGCCGCGATCAAGGAACACGCGCTCGCCGCGGCCAAGGCGATGCGTTCCGGCCGCACGACCGGCGACATCGACCTGCTTGCGCTCATCGCCGGCGATAAACGCGTCGGCCTCGGCAAAAAACAGCTCCAGGCCATCCTGGCCGAAAGCAGCCGCTTTGTCGGCGCCGCACCGCACCAGGTGGACGCCTTCGTGGCCGAGGTGAAGCCGCTCGCACGCAAATACCCGCAGGCCGCCTCCTATCGCCCGGGCAGATTGCTGTGACTCGTTAAACTGACCACCTGGGCGTTCGGAGTAATTTTGCGCCATTAAATGTGCGCCTCTCCGTCTTTCATTGTGCAGAGCGCTCCCAAAAACGTCGAACGCCCAACTCCGAACGTCGAACGCCGAACCAAATGCGACGAATTTCATGCTAAAATCAAAGCATGAAACTTACGGACACCGAAAACTGCGCAAAGAAACCGATCTACGACCTTGAGGACCGTTTGCTCGCATACGTTGTCCGTATAATCCGGGTAACCGAGAAAATGTCACGGTCCAGGGCTGGACGGTACGTTGCCGACCAATTGTTACGAGCCGGGACCTCACCCTACGGAAATCATGGCGAGGGTGAATCGGCTGAATCTCGCGATGACTTCATACACAAGCTACGCATCTGTAACAAAGAACTCCGCGAGTCGAAGCGGTGGCTGCGTTTGGTTCAGACAACTCCACTGGTCAACAAACCTGAATTACTCCGGTCACTAATTTCCGAAGCCGACGAACTAATTCGCATTTTCGCAGCCAGCATCCGCACCGCACAACGTAACCGTTAGTCAAGGCAGCTTCGGCGTTCAGCGTTCGGCGTTGGGAGTTCGACGTTTTCCCTCATGCCAATGTTTCCGCGCCGGCTGAACGAGAGGCTGGCAAAAAAGAGCCCAATTAATGCGGGCTCTGCCGCCGCTATGCCCGCTTAAAATCAGCCAGGGCGGAAATTTTCGTTTGCCTCCGCCGCGCGCAACCCGTTGTGTGTCCTTTCGCGTTTTTTAAACCTTTACTCAAACTTGTCATGGCTGAACTCGTAGGAAATGTCTTGGTGGGCCAGTCCGGAGGCCCCACCGCCGTCATTAATGCCAGCGTCGCGGGCGTCGTCGCCGAGGCGCTCAACCACAGCTGTGTCGAGGAGATCTACGGCTGCCTCAACGGCGTGCTCGGCATCCTGCAGGAAGACCTGATCGACCTCGCCGCCGAGTCGCAGCAGCAAATCCGCGCCCTCCGCCACACGCCCGGGGCCGCCCTCGGCACCGTGCGCTACAAGCTCAAGAAACAGCAGGACTTCGAGCGCGTCATCGAGGTTTTCAAGGCGCACAACATCCGCTATTTCTTCTACTGCGGCGGCAACGACTCGCAGGACACCGCCGACAAGATTTCCAAGCTCGCCCAGCAGCAAGGCTGGGAAATGCGCGTCATCGGCGTGCCCAAGACCATCGACAACGACCTCGTCGGCACCGACCACTGCCCCGGCTACGGCAGCGTCATCAAGTATGTCTCCGCCACCGTGCGCGAAATCGCCGCCGACAACGAGGCCATGGGCCAGCACGACCTTGTTTCCATCCTCGAAGTCATGGGTCGCAGCGCCGGCTGGATCGCCGCCGGCGCCTCGCTCGCCAAGCGCCGCGACCACCCGCACGACCCGCCCCACATCATCCTTTTGCCCGAAGTGCCCTTCAGCCCGGAGAAATTCGCGGCCGACGTGAAACGCATCCTCGCCCGCGAGAAATTCTGCTTCGTGGTCGTCGGTGAAGGCCTCGTCGATGCCGACGGCAACTACGTCAACGCCGACGGCGCCACCGATGCTTTCGGCCACGCCCAGCTCGGCGGCGTCGGCGAATATCTTTGCGAAGTCGTCGAGACCAACCTGCCCGGCATCAAGGCCCGCGTGGCCAAGCTCGGCATTGCCCAGCGCGCCGCCGCGCACTGCTCCTCGAAGACCGACAACGATGAAGCCTTCCTCGCCGGCCAGGCCGCCGTGCGCGCCGCCGTCGGCGGCGAAACCGACAAGATGGTCACGCTCGTGCGCGGCGAAACCGACCACTACACCTGCGAGACCGGCCTCTCCCCGCTCAGCGAAATCGCCAACGGCACCAAGAAACTGCCGCGCGAATGGATCAACGAGGACGGCACCAGCATGAACTTCCAGTTCCTCCGCTACGCGCAGCCGCTCATCGTCGGCGAGGTCGCCGTGCCCTACGACGCCGGACTGCCCAACTTCGGCCACTTGGAAAAAGTCCGGGTGGAAAAGCTCCTGTCGTCCTACGAAATCTGAGCGCCCGAACAGCTCTTTGCAAAAAAGGCGGCCCATCCGGGCCGCCTTTTTTTGTGCAGGTGTTTAGATAATTCGGTAGGGGCGGCTGCCCCCAGCCGCCCGTTGTTTTCAGTCCGTTGAGGGCAACGGACCCTACCAAAATTTATCAGCTCACGGCGATCTTGCGCGGCTTGATGGCTTCCGCTTTCGGCAGCGTGACGGTGAGAACGCCGTTTTCGTAGGCGGCAGCCACCTTGTCGCTCTGCACCGCCTCGGGCACGCTGACAGAGCGGCTGTAAGAGACTGATTCCCCTTCTTTGCCGTCGGCGGCCGGCGTTTTGCGCACGGCGGTGATGGTGAGATAGCCGTCGGCCAGCTCGACGTTGATGTCTTCTCGCTTCACCCCCGGAAGTTCGGCCCGGACATAGGTGTGGTCTTTGTCCTCATAGAGCCCGACCGGGAACTGGCGGGCCGCCGAGACTCCGGCGACATCAGTGAGCGCAGTTTCAAGCAGCCGGTCGATTTCACTCTCAAGCCCCGTCCACGGGTTGCGTGAAAAGGACAGCACCGGAGCAAAGCCGTGGCTGGTGGGTTGGATGTAACGTGTGATATGCATGGTAATTTTCTCCTTTTGATCTGAATGGATTTGGTTGGATTGAAGTTAACCGCCCTTTTATCTGCATGCGCGGTGCCGGGCAGTGGCACCAAGCAAGTCACGGAGCATCTGCAGGTTAGTTTTTTCGGGGCAGCCGCGGCGGGAAAAAATTGCCCACCCTGTGACGACACACACGGGAAAAGTTTGCACGGTACGCCAAGGCGGAGTTCGTTGTCTGTCCAACCCGCCCCCCACGCCATGTTACTCGCCGTGCTCCTGCTGCCCCATTTTGACCTGAAAACATATGAGCGGGCCCGCGTGCTGCCGGCGGCCGAGGCCGCGCTCCAGGCCGAGCCGCGCACCATCACGGCGGTCGCCAACCCGCGCAGCCCCGGCGGCCCGCACGATTTTTCATCGGAAGGCGATTACTGGTGGCCCGACCCGAAAAACCCCGCCGGCCCTTACATCCGCCGCGACGGCCTGACGAATCCCGACAACTTTGTCGGGCACCGCCACCTCCTGCTCAGCTTTGTCCGCGATGTGGACACGCTGATGGCGGCCTACCGGTTGACGCACGAGAACCGCTACGCCGCCGCGGCCGTGCGGCAGTTGCACGCGTGGTTCGTCGATCCGGCCACGCGCATGAATCCAAATCTTCAATACGCCCAATCCGTCAAGGGCGTCTGCACGGGCCGCGGCTTCGGCGTCGTCGACACCGTGCACCTCGCCGAGGTCGCGCTTGGCGTCACCGCGCTGCGCGGCTCGCCTGCGCTCACGCCAGGAGAGGATGCCGCCATCACCGGCTGGTTTCGCGACTACCTCCATTGGATGCGCACGCATCCCTACGGCATCGACGAAAGCAAGGCCGAGAACAACCACGGCACCTGCTGGGTGCTGCAGGCCGCGTGCTTCGCCCGGCTCACCGGCGACGAGGCCGTGCTCGCCGACTGCCGCCGCCGCTTCAAGCAAATCCTCCTGCCCGGCCAGATGGCGGCCAACGGCAGCTTCCCGCGCGAACTCACCCGCACCAAGGCTTACAACTACTCCATCTTCAACCTCGATATAATGACCGCCACCGCCCAGGTGCTCTCCACGCCGCAGGAAAATCTCCTCACCTATACCCTGCCGGACGGCCGCAGCATCATCCGCGGCATTGAATTTCTCGCCCCGTACCTCGCCGACAAGTCTGAATGGCCCCGGCCGCCCGACGCCATGCACTGGGATGCCCTGCCCGCGCGCCAGCCATCGCTCATTTTTGGCGCGCTCGCCACCGGCCGCGAGGACTGGCTCAAACTCTGGGAACGCCTGCCCGCCGACCCGACCGACCCGGAAGTCCGCCGCAACTTCCCCATCCGCCAACCCGTGCTCTGGGTTCCCTAGGGCGGTTTTAAAATCAGGGTAGCCACGAAGGACCACATCCGCCTTCGCCAAGGCTTCGACGGACAGGAAGAACCCAGAGAATAACTTTTCTTTGAGCTCTATGTGCTCTTTCGTGGCAAAAAATCCGACTGGCGGCTTACCAAGCGTCCGAGCGGATGGAACGACATCCTCTCCATGGTCCAGGCGATATGGTTACGGTTTTATTTAAAATGCTCTAGCAGGCTCACGCGGACGACCGCGCGTTTGAGCTTTGCACCGGCAGCTCAAGCCTTGCTCGCAGCCCAAATCATGTGTTGCGTCGGCCAGCATAGTTTTTCAACAGCCTGCTTAGTGCGGTTTGTTGACGGGCTCAACCATCCACACTCGTGAACTTCGACTTCGATCACGTCCCCGACCGCCGCGGCACCGACTCGCAGAAATGGCAGAAATATGCCGACCGCGACGTGCTGCCGCTTTGGGTCGCCGACATGGACTTTCAAGCGCCACCGGCGGTGCTTGAAGCGCTGCACCGCCGCGTCGACCACGGCGTGTTCGGTTACGCACGGCCGGTCAAGTCCACCGTCGCTGCCTTCGTGGACGCGCTTGCCACGCGTTACGGCTGGAACATCGATCCGTCGTGGCTCGTGTGGCTGCCGGGGATCGTGGTCGGGCTCAACGTTGCCGTGCAGGCCTTCGCCCAACCGGGCGAACAGGTGATGAGCTGCACGCCGGTTTATCCGCCCTTTCTCACCGCACCGAAAAATTCCGGCCGCGAAACCCTCGCGGTGCCGCTTGCCCTGAGCCGCGCCGAGGGCCGCTGGGAAATCGATTTCGACGCGTTGGAACGCGCCGTGACGCCGCGCACCAAAATTTTCCTGCTCTGCCATCCGCACAATCCCGTGGCGCGCGTCTGGCGCCGCGACGAGCTTGTGCGCATCGGCGAGTTCTGCCTGCGACACAAGATCATCCTGCAGTCCGACGAGATCCACTGCGATCTCATCCTCGATCCGGGCCTGCCGCATGTGCCCACCGCGTTGCTCGGGCCCGAAATCGCCGCGAACACCGTCACGTTCATGGCGCCGAGCAAAACCTACAACCTGCCGGGCCTGGGCACCTCGATCGCCATCATCAGCGATCCCAAATTGCGCGCACAATATGTCCGCGCCACCGCCGGCATCGTCGCGGAAGTCAATGCGCTCGGTTACGCCGCGTGCGAAGCGGCCTACCGCGACAGCGAACCCTGGCGGCAGGCGTTGCTCGCCTACCTGCGCGGCAACCGCGACTTCCTGAAAAGCTTCCTCGGACGCGAGCTGCCCGGCGTGCGCCTCGAGGCGCCGCTCGAGGCGACCTACCTCGCCTGGCTCAACGTCGAGGCGCTCGGCCTCGCCGATCCGGTCGCGCATTTTGAAAAACACGGCATCGGCCTGAGCGACGGCGCCTTCTTCGGCGCGCCCAAGGGGCAATATGTCCGCCTCAACTTCGGCTGCCCACGCGCCACGCTCGAGGAAGCCCTCCGCCGGATGAAGTCCGCGGTAAAATAAATTGGCGTTCTACGACAGCCTCTTACGGCCAAACGCCCCTGAAATCATGCTAGAGTGTAACCCATTGGGTTACGCTCAAAGGGAAGTTGCGGCGCGGTTTTGGTGAAGGCATACTGCGAAGAACTGCTTCATGCGCCTGGGGCCCTACGAACTTTCGTCGAATCTGTTTCTCTCGCCGCTGGCGGGCTACACCAACCTGCCCATGCGCCTCACCCTGCGCGAACTCGGCGGACTGGGCTGGGTCACGACCGACCTCGTCAACGCCCGCTCGCTGCTCGAGCGCAACCGCCGCGCACTGCAGCTCGTGGCCACGCACCCCGACGACCAGCCGATGTCCATCCAGCTTTTTGGCGCCGTGCCGGAGGAGATGCGCGACGCCGCCGTGCTCTGCGCGGAACTCGGCGCGCAGGGCGTGGACATCAACATGGGCTGCCCGGTGAAGAAAGTCGTCCGCATCGGCGGCGGCTCGGCGATGATGAACGAACTGGGCAAGACCGCGGCCCTCGTGCACGGCATGGTCGCAGCCGTGAAAATTCCCGTCACGGCAAAGATGCGCCTCGGCTGGGACGATGAAAACCTCACTGCGCCCGACCTGGCGCGCGTGCTGGAGGACGCGGGCGTGGCCGCGATTTTCGTGCACGGCCGCACGCGCGCACAAGGCTTCAGCGGCACGGTCAACCTCGCCGGCATCCGCGCCGTCGCGCAGGCGGTGAAAAAAATCCCCGTCATCGGCAACGGCGATGTCACGACGCCCGAAGCCGCAAAGCACATGCTCGAACAGACCGGCTGCGCCGGTGTGAGCATCGGCCGCGGCGCGTTCTATGACCCGTGGATTTTCCGGCGCACCGAGCATTATTTGCGCACGGGCGAGCTAAGGCCCGAGCCTTCATTCGCCGAGCGCGTGGCCGTGATGCGGCGCCACTTCGAACGCTATGTGGAGTTTTACGGCGAGGCGCAGGGCTCCATGCTTTTCCGCAAGGTCGCGCCGTGGTATGCGCGGCGCTTCGGGCCGGCGAAGGTTTTCAAGCAGCGCATCATCACCATCGCGTCGCGCGCCGACTTCGCGGCCGCGCTCGAGGAATACCTGCGCTGGCGCGCGCCATTCTGCGACGAACACGGCGAGCTGCAGCCAAAGTTCCGCCCCGATCCCCTCGTGGCTTCGTTCCTGCGCGAAGCGGGCGACGCGCCTTCACGTGGCGCGATTCCCGTGCCCAAGGGCCCGGTGGAAGTGTGGTGAAAAGTTATCGGTTCACGGTTCACTGTTCACGGCTTGTTGGCCGGGCTTGCTAACGGTGAACAGAGAACCGTGAGCGTTTAGTATTTCTTCACGAGCGTGACACCGGTGGAATCCTTGAAGAGCGCCAGTTCCCGGTCTGGGTCGATGCCGATAAACACGACACCAAGGTCCGAATTGATTACATCGCCGACGTAATAGGTGCTGTTGCCGATGAGCACGCGCGGGTTCTCGCCTTGAAACACGCCGTTGACGTGCAAGTTTTCGATGAAGGCCTTGAATTCCGGACTGGCCGCATCCGCCGGAGGCAGGTCGATGTGCACAGTCTGCACGGCAGGAGCCGCCGGGCGAACATCCGTTCCCGCTGGAGGGACCGTCGGTTGTGGCAGGGCGGCGGGAGAAGATGTCGTGACCGCGACCGGGCCGGGTGACGACGCTGCCGACATAGAAGACGTCGGGGGAACCGCACCGGGAACATTGGTTTCCACCGGAGGAACTGTTTGTTGTGGCAGAGCGGCAGGAGAAGATGTCATGACCGCAACCGGGCCGAGTGACGGAGCTGCCGACGCAGAAGGCAACGGAAGAGCCTCGCGGGACGCATTGGTTTCCACCGATGGGCCCGTTGGTTGTGGCAGGGCTACAGGAGAAGGTGTCATGGCCGCAACCGAGCCGGGTGCGGGAGCTGCCGGCGCAGGAAGCAAGGCGAAAGCCACCGGCCGTTGCCCACCAACGGCGGCAGGTTGAAGCTGGAGCATTGGCGGGAGACTGGCGACAGGAGCAGGCTTGGGCGCGGGCGCCATGGTCACGGAGACGGATGGCGGCGAGGCGTGTGGTTTTGATAAAGTTTTATAGAGGAAATAACCGCCAGCGCCGAGCAGCACGACGACGAGAGCGACCATGGCGGCGAGCCCCATTTTGCCGGGCTCCATTTCGACCGACCGGGGCTTGGACGGCGCCAGCACGTGGCGCATCGGCTTGGACAGCGACGGCACGTGGCGCATCGGCTTCGCGCTAATTTGCGGCACTTTGGATGCCGGTGTGCTCGCCGCCGGTTTGGCCGCGACGGGGGTCGGTGCAGCAGAAGTCTTTTCGCCAGCTTTGGCCATGGCTGGAACAGCCGGGGCAGGCGCGGCTGGCGGTTTTTCAGCAATCGGCGGTGGCTGCGATGGCGGAGCGGGCTTGGCCGATGGCACCGTCGGCAAAGGCAGCGTAGTTGAACCCGCAGGCACAGGGGCCGCTGCCGTTGTCGGCACAGTAGCGGCCTCTTCTTTGCGAAAACTGAGTTTAAGCTTGGGTTTATCCTTGTCCTCTTCAGCGGCGGGAGGTGCAGGGCTGGCCAGAACTGCCGGCGATTTTTCAGCAACAGGTGGAGGCTGTGACGGCGGGGCGGAACTCGAAGATGGCGCAGCCGCAGGAACGTCGCGAAGCTTGAGCTTAAGGGCAGGCTTAGCCGTGGCCGATGCGGGCACAGGTACGGCCACCGCGGAGTTGGGCCCTGGCGCAGCTGGCGGAGGAGCCAGTGGCTCATCGGGCTTGGGAGTACGCGGAGGCAAAGATTCTTCACCCATGGGAGGCCAGCTTAATAACTTTTCGGCAAAGCGAAACCAAAAAGATTTACTGGCGGCCTGAAGAATGGATTGGAAGCACTGCCGTGCCGCCCAGTTTCAATTTCGGGATAGCTTCTCCTCACGTTTCCTGCAAAGTCGTCGCAAGACCCTCATGAAGAAAATCCTGATTTCACTGCTGGCCGGGGCCATCGCACTCAGCGGCTGCCACCGTTCGCACAAACCGAAGCCGAATCCAGACGTCGCGACCGAAGTGGAGCAAGAGTTCATGCAACGATGGGTCGAACAACGCGTGCACGATTACCTCACACAGGGCAAGTTCACCACCGATGCCGATGCGCGAGCCCAGGCGACAAAGGATTTTTACCAGCAGTATCCTTACACGACCCTGGCCGGCAAAGCCGGGGCGGGCGCGCCAGCGCCGAAGTGATCCCTTCCAAAAACAAAAAAGACGAAGCCCGCGCGGGGCTTCGTCTTGGAATTTAGTTTAAAGCGTGATCAGTAACGACGCTCGCGGGAGAAACCGCCGCCGCCGCCGCCGCCGCCACGACGCTCGCCACCACCGCCGCCGCCACCGAAGGAACGGCCGGAGCCTTCTTCTTTCGGACGGGCTTCGTTGACTGTGAGGGGACGGCCGTCAAATTCGACGCCGTTGATCTTTTCTGCGGCAATCTTCGCCTCTTCAGGCGTGCCCATGGTGACAAACGCGAAACCGCGTGGGCGGCCCGTCATTTTGTCCATCGCGACGTAAACGTCGGATACGGTGCCGAATTGGCTGAAGTGCGTGCGCAAGTCGGTTTCGCTGGTCTTAAAAGACAAGTTGCCGACGTATAGTTTGGAGTTACCCATGTGATAATTCGTAGATCCACCGTCCGCTGCCAGTTCTGTTCCCACCGTGGGTTTCAAATCATCACTTAAGCCTACGCTCAGCCAACGACTCACCAGATCCTAACACCTAACGCTTTCTCTAACGAGGGAGTCAGCGACGCAGAGGCGGCAGGCAAACGCAAGTCTATTATCCGCCGGGCCATGGCCTGGCTTAACGCCCTTTCGCTCATAAGCGGGGTTCGCACCCCATGTCCACGCAGGGAGTTAAGCCCAACCTGCAATTACAACAAATGGAGCAATCACCCCAGGCATTGGCCGGTGCCGAAAGGGCTCATCCGGTGCGGGGCCAGGCCAATTTGAAGACACACCCTAGTCCTTCGCCTCACCGAATTCGTCGCGAAACCAATCATCGAGCAGTTTCTTTTCGTAACGCAGCGTATCGTCGGGAAAATAGGGATTGATCGTTGCCAGGAAATTAATGTCCGTGATTTTGCGTGCGCCTTCCTTGAGGGTTTTTCCGCCCGCATCGGTAAGCTTGAACTCAAGGTTGATGCGCGGCGGGTAGACGTCCTTGATGATGCGCACATCCTCGAACCTCGGTCCGCGCTGCGGTTCGAAATCACCGGCCATTTTCACGTCGGTAATGCGCAACGCGAGGTGTTGGCCGGACGAGATGTATTTGTTCGCCTGTTTTTCGATATGCTCCTTGAGGTCGCCAAGGTATTCGTCGCGGAATCTGCCCGTGTCGGCAAAGCTGTCTTTGACGTCGGTGAATTGTTCGGGGTTGACGTAAACGACATCAACGCGGGGTTGAGCCGACATGGTCTCGTTGGCGCAGGCACCGCACGCGGCCAAGCCGAGAGCTGCCAGCAGGAAGCGGAATGTTTTCATGGTGGTGAATGTTCAAAGAGGTATGACGAAACCTGGCACAAAAAAGTTCCGGCGCGAGTCGTTCGAAGGTGTGTCTTTCCTTTCGGAACCTTTTGGTTTAGGGTGTTGCTGCGATGTTCGCCAACCTGCTCCACCTGATTTCGGGCCAGCCGCCCCAAACCTACGAAAACGCTTTCGTGGAGGAAGTTACTGTCACCAGAAAAACGCCGCGCAACCGCCGCGTCGAGCTGCTGCTCATCATCGGCTGGATGCTCATCGCCGTGAAAAGTGTCCTGGTCATTTGGGCTATCCATCGCTGGCACGTGCCATTCAACCCCCTGTGGGTGATCGCTCCCACCGTGATGTTCGCCGCGCTTTGCACCGC
>DATMNP010000002.1:0-30654 GCA_035568935.1 Opitutaceae bacterium
GCCGCATCAAGCCTGGCCCGCTCCTTGGGCGTGAGGCTGGACATTCCCGACTGGGCAATCTTGTCCAGCAGCACATCAATCTCGCCGATGGGGGTTTCCTTCGGGATTTTGGCCCCGGAGTTTTTTTGCGGCTTGGGATCAGGCAGCACGCGCAGTTTCGATTTTTTCTGGAACAGGTTGATCCTTGGCAGGCTGATCCCCGGCAGGGCGAAGTGGCCTTGTTCGTAGCGCACAAAGGCAAAAGCGAAGCCAACCGTGGCCCAAAGTGAAATCAGAGCCGCCCAATCGTGGTAGGCCAGCGCAGCCAGGGTGGAGATGCCGACCAGGATCACAGCGACCCACTTGGCGAGCAGGTTGAACAGCATCACGGCGTCCGGATAGAGCGTGGCAAAAGCAATGAAGAGCGCAAAGGCGCCGGTTTCTCCCGCCAGTTGCATCGGTTTCCACACCCCGATGAGCGCCAAAAGGAGCGGTGATAAAAAATAAATGCCGCCGTAGAGGAACAGGAATTTGCGGCGTCCAAAAAATTTCTCCACCTCCCGGCCAAACCAAGCGATCATGAACATATCGACGACGAACGGCAAAACGCTGGGTGGATTCACCAACCCGTAGGTGAAGATGCGCCAGGCTTCACCTTTGAGCACACGCGCGCTGCTGAACGCCAGCCAATCCGGGACATACGGGAGATTGAAGGCCATCGCCAGCGTGGTGGCGAGCATCGACACGGCAAAGACCAGCACAAGCAAGTGCGCCGCATAAAAAGGATAGCCCCGCAGCCATATTATCGGCTGGTGATTGTCGTCCGAGGTATCGTGCCGGTTCATGTCGTAGTGATGCGAAGGATGACCGACATCCGGTTGATCTGCAAGCAGAGTGCGCAGATGCGGATTTCCGATCGAGTTTTACCACTGATGAACACGGATGGATGTCTTCACACGAAGGGCGAAAAAGCTTATCCTCTGAAAAAAATCAGCGGCAATCAGCGGTTTCAAGAAACTCGTCCGGAATTTGGCGTTGGATGTTCAATGAGCGGGTGCTTTTGCGCGACCCACTCCGCGACGGGCTGGCCGCCCACAATGTGTTCGCGCACGATGCGTTCGCAGCGTGCGGGCGTGACACCGCCATACCACACCGCCTCGGGATAGACGACCATCCACGGCCCGCCACGGCAGATGCGGAAGCACGCGGCCTTCGTGCGCAGCGCGGGGATGTTCATTTCCTTCAGCCGGGCCTTGAGCACGTCCCACGTGGCGAGGCCGGCCTCGGTCGCGCAGCAGTTGGGCCCGACGCACAGGAAGACGTGGCGGCGCGCACCGGTAAGATCCATTTTTTTGAAAGCATCGGCAATGTCGGGGTCTTCGATCATAAGCTTCAGTCAAATATTTTGCGCAGGTGGCGATCCAGGCCGGCGTTCCGCGCGCAATAGCCAGAAAAGCACACCGCAGAGAACGACATCGAATGCCAGGTCGTAGGCCAGCGGAGCCGTGCTGGCCGCACCGAAGCAGCCGCACCGGATGTCGAGCCCGCGCATCCAGGCCGAAGTGATGGCCGCGATGAAGACGACATTCATCGCGAACAACAGCCCCAGCGCGCTGCGGCGCCACGCGCCCGTGAACACCGCCAGGCCGCAGATAATTTCCAGCCACGGCAGATAAAGCGCGAGCGGCGCCACCATGAAATACGGCAGCAGGCGGAAGTGGTCGATGTCCGCCGCGAAATGCGCGGGATCAAGCACCTTGAGCACGCCCGCCACGAGGAAAACTCCGACGGCGAGAAGCCGCAGCAAAAGTTTGAGCCATTTCATTTTTTATGCGCCTCCTGCCAGGTGGTCCAGCCACCCTGCAGCACAAACACGTTGCCGATCTGATATTCGTGGCGCAGCCGCGCCGCCACCGCCCGGCTCGCGTCACACCGCTGGCTGTTGCAGTAAACCACCACGCGCGTGCCCGGCCGCCACACCGCCATGAATTTTGGCAGGAGATCCTCCCAGCGGTCTTCATTGAGGGAAAGCGCGCCGGGCACATGCTGGGCGGCATACTCTTCATCCGGGCGCGCATCCAACCAGATGACCGGCGGGGTCAGACGCTCGGCATCGGCCAGCGGGAGCTCGGTCACGGCCGGGCGGGTCCAGCTCCACGCCGGCCGCTTCGGATGCAGCCAGGCCGTGAGAAGGGCCGGGGCCAGCGCGAGCGCGAGCAACAGCGCAGCCTGGCGGCACGTCGCCGCACACGAGGGGTTCGTTCCAACGCAAGCCATGGTCAAAAAGTAACCAACCCATGAAAGAATGCGAAGCGATAAAACGTTTCCGGTGCAGGCCGGCGCGAAGATTACGCGCTGGCCGTCGTCATGCCAGCCCTGCTATTAGGTCAACATGCTGCGAAAAACCCTGGCCTGCTTCGCCCTGGCATTGGCCCCCGCAATCAACGCCGCCACCACGGGAATCCACCGGGCCGACCCCGCCCGGCCCTTCGAGCCCGTCGTGATAATCACCAAGCAACCGGCCTATCACGATTTTTATATCCACACCCTGGGCGATGTCGCCCCGGACTTCCAGGACGCTTCAACCCTGTGGGCCGGCCAGCAGGTCCATCTCTTCGTCCTGTGCGGCAATTACGCCGTGAGCGCGGCCAACGACGTGGATTTGACCTTCGACTTTACCGTCGTGCGTCCCGACGGAAGAAACGAAAAGGCCGGCAGCGACCTCATCATTTATCAAGGCAAGATGGATGATCCACAAACCATACCTTTTCCAAGGGACGTCCTGGAATTTTCCACCATCCCAGGCGACCCATCGGGTGACTATACATTTATGATCACGGTGCATGACCGGATCAGCCATGAAAAATGGGTGGTGCAAAAAAAAATACAGGTGGTGCCGTTTAAGCCAGCGGAGCCGCCGGACAATTTCTCGCCTGATGATTGGATGATGAATTACTACAGGATTCCGCAGCCTGCGCTGGCCCTGCCGGCGCTGCGCGCGATGGCCCAAAAAATCCTTCCCGCCAACGATGGCGCCTGGCCGCTCATGATCGGTTTTTATGGCACGCTGCTGGCCAACGACCCGTGGCTGGTGCCGGTTTTCGCGGAAGGCCTGCACCATGGAACGGAAGCTGAAACTCGTGCCATCACCCGCGTGCTCGGCTATGCCCTGCGCAACGCCCGCCAGCCGCCGGCAGGCGTCACTCCCGACGACTGGGCGGCCTTGGTCGGGACGCGCGGGGAAAAATGGCCCGATCCCGAGGCACCCCTCACCGATCCGGCGCAGATCGATGTGCTGTGGGGACGGTTTTTTGCCACCGGTTGGTTTGAGCCGGTCAACCGTATTGCCAGCACCCTGGAATATTACCCCTTCATCGGGCGCCTCGATGAAATGAAGAAAAGCGGCCAAAAACCGGCCGTCATTCCGCCCGACGTGATGAAGGAGCTTGTCCTGCAATCCGCGCTCTGGTCCTTGGGCAGCATCGCCAAGCAGCAGGCCCTCGTCCGCAATTACGGCGAATGGATCCTGGCCCAGGGCAAGCTCGACCCCACGTCACAGCTGTTGCTGGCCAAGGCGCTGGGACATGACGTCAAGGTCGATGCCCCAAAGTAACGCCGATGAAATCGTTCCGCCAGGAGCTCTGGTTTGAGGTGCCGCGCCGCCGCGCGCTGCTCAACATCACGCCGCAGGTCGAGGCCTGCCTGCGCGAGAGCGGCATCCGCGATGGCTTGTGCCTTATCAATGCCATGCACATCACCGCGAGCGTGTTCATCAACGACGACGAATCCGGCCTGCATGCGGACTTCGAACGCTGGCTGGAAAAACTCGCGCCGGAAAAGCCGTATTCGGCCTACGACCACAACCGCACCGGCGAGGACAACGCCGACGCGCATCTCAAGCGCACCATCATGGGCCGCGAGGTCGTCGTGGCGGTGACCGGCGGACGCCTCGACTTCGGCCCATGGGAACGAATTTTCTACGGCGAATTCGACGGCCTGCGGCGCAAGCGCGTGCTCGTTAAAATCATCGGGGAATGAAGCCTGGCCGCAGCAATTGGAACGAGACGGGATACGGCCCGTTTTCCCTTCAGCCGGTTGACGTGCCGGGAGTTTTACCTAAAATGGCAGCCCGCGCATGAAAATCACCTACTACCTCGAAGTCCTCTCCTCGTGGTGCCACTGGGCCGAGCCCGCGTGGGCCGAGCTGAAGACGCGCCACGCCGGCCGCGTTGAATTTGGCTGGAAAATCGCGCTGATGAACCCGGGCGATTTCCCCGCCTCGCGGGAACAGTGCGACTGGTTCTATCGGCGCAGCGGCACGATCGTGCGCTCGCCCTATAGGCTTAATTCGGGCTGGTTCGAGATCGAGCGCAAGGGGCTCTACTCCGCGCCAAACCTCGTGGCGGAGGCTGGCCGGGATTTCGGCATTACTGACGACCGCCTGCGCCTGGCGCTGGCCCACGCTGCGCTGCGCGAAGGCCGCAAGGTCGGCGACATGGCCGAGGCCATTGCCGTCGCGGCTAAGGCCACCGGCCTCGACGGTGAGAAGCTCTGGGAGCGCGCGCAGTCGCCCGAAATCGAGGCCCGCGTGCGCGCCAGCACGGCCGAGTTTCATGCGCTGCAGGTCACGCAGCGTCCGGCCTTTGTGCTGGAGGATCCGATCGGCGACAGGGCGGTGTTCTCCGGGCTCGCCACCGCGGCGCCCCTCATCGCGGCCATCGACGCCATGCTGGCCGACACGGCAGCCTACGCCACGCACACGGCCCATTTCGGCAAACCACCAGCAACGTGAGACGCGGAGGGCTTGTCCCTTGGCCGATTGGTAGACGCTTGAGCATTTCTGTTTAGGTAGATCTATCGTTGGCATGCAAAAGCATCATTGGACATGTTGTCCCCGGGGAGGCTTTTCAATGCATGCATTTTTCTCTGTCATTCCGAGACCCTGAGTAAGCCGCTGTGCGGCTTGCGTAGAACGCATCAATGAACCGATTCGCGCGGCCGCGCGGATGGAGCGCGACCCTCCGGGCGCGCTCTGAGCGCGTCGGGACGACACGCTCCACCTTGGAAGGCTGAATTTGAGCCTTAACTGGGATGAGTTCATTGGCAGCGCAGCGAGGAATCTCCTTTGTAATATAATACGTTACAAACTGAAACCGAGATTCCTTGCTGCGCTCGGAATGACAAAAATCATTTTCACGATAAAATACGTGTCTGTCTAAACTGATTATGGGTCGCGCGAGAAGGGATCCACACCTTGACACGCGCCGCAAACCCGGTCTTGCTGACCTTCCTTTCATGAACCTCGCTGGCCCGACACTTCCAGTTTCTCCCCTCGGATATTCTTCCGTGGTCGCCGTGGTCGTCGCCATTTCTCGCGCACTGCGAGGGACGTGAAGTTTTGCCACTTTCGCCCCCTCCGGTGCCAACCGGAGGGGGTTTTTTATTTACCCCGGCCGGTGAAGCAGCGGAGGCGGACAACAACCCGCCATCCTCATGAACCACACCCGCCATCCAATGCCCGGCCGGACGATGCCTCGTCCTCCGCCCACGCCCACGCGCGGCAGCCCGCTGCCGTTTCTCCATGAACCAACCGGTTGCGCCGGCCACGACCTGCTCGTGCTCAACGCGCGGCCCGATCTCGCGCCCATCCTGACCAGCCCGGCCCATGCTTCGCTCTCAAACAGCTACGCAGGGCAGGCCACCGCGTTTCTCCAACGCTGCTTTCCGCAGCAACAGCCATGAGCACCGCCGGCCAGCCGATCGCTCGCGACGCCGAACCGGCTTTTCGGCCCGCGGCACCATCAGAGCGCGAGCCGGGGTGCGATCGGCTGGCCCGAAAGCGTGAATTTCACCGTCGCTCGGCTGTTCGGTTGCGTGGCGACAAATACAAATTCCAGGGTGTTCGCATTCGGCGTGACCGACGAGGTGAAGGTGCGTCCCTGCATCTGGCCGAGGAACACGCGTTCGCCCTGCCCGTCCACCCCAAAAAAATACACCGTGACATCGACGGGCGAAACGACCTGGAAATACAACCGCCGGCCGCTCGCGACCGCGACGTCCTGCGTCGGGTTCATGCCCGGGTTTTGCGGGCTGGTGTCGGAATGCGCCAGCGTATTGTCAACCTGGATACTATAGGTCACCGGACAGGCCGCGCGCGGTGCGGATGGCGTGCCGCAGCCGACGATGAACAAAACCAGAAAGATGAGCACCCACCTCAACATAAGGGCATGGTTTTGCGCGTGGCTTGCCCGGCCCAGCAGCAGAATGGCCGCCATCAGGAAAGCCCCGGCCAGGCCACCGACCGCCCAACCCGGCTTCAAGTTCCATCCCTTCGCCGCCATTGCTGCGAACAACTGCCTGATGACCACGGGCATTGACGGCGCCATTCTTTTGCAATTTCAATTCCACCAACCACCATGCAAAACCCGCGCCGCGTCTTCGGATTGCTCCTGCTTGCCTGCGCCAGCTTGGGCCACCTCAAAGCCCAGGAAGCGACCATCATGCCGGTTGGCGACATGAGCACGTCGACTTTTCGACGCAACAGTTTCGCCTGGCAGGTGGAATACCGCCTTTATCTCACCAACCATCTTGCCCTTTCCGAAGCCTATTTGAACGAGGGCAAGGTAACCGGGCATCGCCGCGATGGCTATGCCACGGAAGGCTGGTTCAACCTGCCCTTCGATGCCCACCGGATCTCCTTCGCGCTTGGCGCCGGTTTCTATAATTTTTTCGATACGCAACCGCTCCCGAATGGCGATTCGCTCGATGTGCACGGCACCGCGCCGATCGTCAGCCTGTCCGCCACGACCTATCTCTATAACCGCCTTTATGCCCGATTCACGATCAACCGGATCATGCCGAGCCACGACATCCGCGTGAACACGGCAACAGTGGGATTGGGCGTGTGGCTGGGAAAGGGCACCCGTCCCGAGCCCTTGCGATTCTCCAATCCGGATGCAGACGGCCCGACGAAGAACGAACTGACCATTTACTACGGCCAGAGCACCGTGAACACCTTCCGCAATGAAAAGGCCGTCGCCACGAGCATCGAATATCGGCGCGGCCTGGCCGAGTATGTTGATGCAACCGTGGCCTGGATCAACGAAGGCGACCCCCAGATCGTCCGGCGCAACGGTGTCGCCGTCCAACTCTGGCCGGTCAACACCTTTGCCTTCGGCTCGCAAAGCATCGGCGTCGGGATGGGCCTGGGCCTTTACGGCTATATCGATCGCAAGAATGTCCAGCGGCCCGGAAGGTTCGGCTCGTCCGCCCTCGCCTTCCTGGTTTCACCGGCGGTGATCTGGGAATTCTCCCGGCACTGGAGCTTCCGCATCGTCCTCCACCGCGTGGTGACCAATTACAATCGCGACGCCGATATTTACCTCGCAGGACTGGCTTACAGATGGGGCCGGTGAGTGAAACGCGATTTTAACCACAGAGACACGGGGATCGATCAAACGAAGCCTGGCCCTGTGCTCCCCGCGCCCCTGTGGTTAAAATTGATCCGTCATCTCACCGAGGCCACCAGTGGTCGGGGATGCTCGCGTCGAGTGGATCGATGGTCGTCGGTGGAAGCGTGGCGGCGGTGCGCCTGAGCTTGTCGGCATGCTTTTGCAAGGCCATGAGCGCGGACCCGGTGTTTTGGTCGAGCCAGATCAAGGCGTAGCCGCGGCCCACCAAATCCTCCGGCCGCAGTCGCGCCCGCGCCAGCTCGAGGATGATATAATCCACCTGGTAATCGCGAATGAGCCGGTCCCAATCGGGGCCGTTTTTATAAAAAAAATTGAAGTTCAAATCAAACGTGGATTCGGGAAAGGTGGTTTCGTAGCGGCCGTCCATGGAAATTTTAATGCGGGGATAGAGCCGCCACGAGCAGTAGCCGCCCCACTCGAACGGCATGGCCAGGTTGCCTTCAGCCTGGGCGAGAGAAAGGATATCCACCTCGCGCACGGGGTCGTGACTCACCGGTGCCCACACCTGAAGTGAAAGATCGGGCAGAAAGTTCACCGCCACATAAATGGCGATGGCGCCGTACAGCATGGTCGTGGCCAGCGCCGGATAAAAAGTGGCCCGCCAGCGTTGCGGCAGCCGCGCGGCGAGGCCGGCCAGCACCGTGTGCAAAAACGGGCCGGCAAACGCCAGCGCGGCCACGCCAAAAAAAGAGGTGTGCCGCCGGCTGTGCCAGGCCAGCACCGCCGTGATCGCCAGCATGACCAGGCCCGGCCAGCTTTTTTTCTCCGTTCGCCGCCAGCCGACGAGCAGGAGAAAAACCACCAGCCAAAAAAGGATGCGGAACGCGGCAAACACGTCCCACCTGTCGCTGGCAAAAAGCGGCAGCGGTCGCCATTCGGCGATATGCGGGCGTTTGTTGAGCAGCGCTGGAATCAAATACGGCCAGAATTTGAGCCCATAAATGTTGGCCAGCGTGGCCGCGCCGCTGGCGAACAGGGCCGCCAGCATGGGCTTCACCTGCCGGCGGGCCAACAGCGCGAAGGCGGTGTAGACGGCCATCGCCCCCAGCCCGGCCACGAACCCCCCGTGAACGTTGGCCCACACCAGCATCACCACCGGCAGGACAAACCCCGGCCATCGTTTCCCCGCCCGGATCTGCTCAAGGCCGAACAACGTGAGGGCAAAAAAACCATACGTGAAAACCTGGCAGCGCACGACGGGAATAAAAGCGGGCAGCACGCACGCCGCCGCCGGGATCGCCAGCACCAGCAAAGTCTCCCCCGCACATCCCATCGTTCCGCCCGCAGCCATCGCCGCCCAAAGCGCGCCGAATGCGAACAGGATTTTGAGCGCCATCAATCCTTCCGGGCCAAAAAACCTAAGCACGCCATAAAAAATCGCGCCCGCGCCCCATTCATGCTCGACGTAGGTCGGCAGCACGGGCGTGAAGGCGAACGTGTCGCGCACCGGCACCGTCCCGTATTTCCAAACGTGCGCGCCGATCGCAAGTTTGTTCCAAAGGTCGCCGTCAGAAATATTATGGACGGCGAGAATCACGCCGAAAGAAAAAGTTCCAAGGACGACAGCCAGCCAGCGCATGAAAATTCCTACCTTGGCCGCCGCCGGCACACCAGCACGATCTCGGCCACGCCGGCCGGGTCGACCAAGCCCGGCACAAACTTCAATCGTTTCTGAAAAAGCATGCCGAGCGGCATAAACACCCAGTTATACCAGCGCATGGCGGCCGCGCGGTGTTGCGCGAGCCACTTCATGCCGTATTTCAACAACCGTGGATTGTTCGGCTGCATACCAAACACCGCGCTCTTTTCGATCACCAGCTGATGGGCCGCCAGCAAGGCCAGCAAATCCGCCGGCTCATATCGCCGGGCGTGGCCGACACAATCATCGAACTCCGTCCACAAGCGGGCATGCAAGGGCACGGCCAAAACCAGCACGCCGCCGCCCTTGAGCACGCGGCTCAATTCGGCGAAAACCCGCCGGTCGTCCTCGATGTGTTCGACGACATCAAAGGCCCCCACAAGGTCAAACTCCCCATCGCCAAACGGCAGCGCGGTGATTTCACCGGAGGCAGCGATGCCGCCGCGCCCATTTAACTTCGCGATCGCCGTTGAACTGATGTCGATGAAATGCGTGCCGGCAATCGGCAGCCGGGGACGCAGCCCCGGCCCGATTTCCAGCCGCCTCGGGGCAGAAGGCAACAACCCGGAAATCAGCGGCCAGGTGTTGAAGCGCTCCGGCCGCTCGAAGTAAGTCTGCGACCAAAGGGCGTCATAGAACTCGCGGTTGATCGTGGCGATGTCCCGTGCGCCCATGGCGCAAAAGTTCAAAGTTCCGGGTTCAAAGTTCAAGGTTTAAGGTTCAAGGTTGACCTGCAGCCTTGGATGTTGGGCGTTCGATGTTCGATGTTCGATGTTGAAGGTGTTTTCAGGCTTTTCCTTCCCAGTCCGAGATGATTGCCTGCAGGCATCCAATTATGAAAAAACTGCTCACGTTCCTGGCCACGGTTGTTCTTGCATCGTTTTTCGCCGGCTGTTCCACCACCGGGGGACCTCGCTACAATGCAGTCAAAGACACCTTCCCGATGCTTGCCGCCGGGACCGGTCGTATTCTAGTTTATCGCGACGCCCTTCTAAATCCCGCCAAAAGGCCGGCCGTTTTGCTCAATGGCGAACCCATCGGCCTTTCCAAGGTGCAGGAATTTTTCTACGTCGACCAGCCCGCCGGTGCATACAAAGTCGAACTTTCCGGCGAAGGCAGCCCGCCCGCCAGCTTCACGCTCAGCCCCGGCCAGACCGTTTACGTGGGGATCGGCGTGCATACCAGGATCGTCAAGACCATCATGATAAAC
This sequence comes from Opitutaceae bacterium, assembly GCA_035568935.1. Lineage (GTDB taxonomy): Bacteria > Verrucomicrobiota > Verrucomicrobiia > Opitutales > Opitutaceae > DASRHD01. Next base: position 10,301 of record DATMNP010000002.1, read on the forward strand.
TGCCAATACCCCAAGGTCGTTGACGCCACCACCGCACAGCACGAGCTCCTCTACTGCAGATATACCGGCGCCGCGCAAAAATAAACTTCCCGGCCGCGGATCACGTCCTCCTTCGCTCCATGGAGCCTGCGGACAGGCGGATGGACGCGGATAAACTGCGCCCAGCAGGTGGATTCAAGATGGAAGGGCCATGCCATTTTGCAGCTTGAACACACGCCGTTTGCCAATGGCCTTTGGGTAAAGCGAGGCGGCCCTGAGCTCCGTCTTGTCCGATGCCTTGGATGCTTAAGCTTTAGCAGAGGAGGCCTCAACGGCCGTTGTATAATCCTTGGCACGGAGTAGAGGAACGCGCGCTTGGCGCAAAATGGCTTTATGCTTCGCAAGTAAAAGTCGTTCGGCATGAGGATTTGTCTCTATACGGATTTGTCTCTTTCGCATCGCCCTCGCTCTTGGTTTCGCAAATATACCCACTACGATGCGCGAGAACGGAGCCAGCCCGAATATTATATCGTACCCCCCAGCCAGGCCCGGCGAGGTTGATGCCGCCAGTGCGCTCAAGCAGGCCGAGGCCAAATATCGCGCCATTTTTGATCACGCCCGCGAAGGCATCCTGCAGACAACGCCGGACGGCGAGATCATCACCGCGAATCCGGCGATGGCGCGAATTTTAGGTTACGAGTCAGCCGACGAACTCATGCGCGGCGCGCCGAATATACAGAGCTTTTATGTTAATGCGGCCGATCGCACCGAGCTGCAGCGACTGTTGCAGGAGAGCGCGGCGGCCGTGAACCATGAAATCCAATGGCGGCGCCGGGACGGCAACCTGATCTGGGTCTCGGTCGATGCCCAGGTTGTCCGGGATGAGCACGGCGCGCAGCACTATCACTTTGTCGCCGTTTTCGATGTCATCAACGAGCGCAAGCGCGCCGAGGCCGCGTTGCATGAGAGCGAGGAACGCTACCGGCTGCTCTTCGAAAGCAATCCGCTCCCCATGTTGCTCTTCGATCCCGAGACCCTGCGGTTTCTGGCGGTCAACGAATCGTTCGTGCAACACTACGGTTACTCGCGCGGTGAAGTCCTCACCATGACGATCAAGGATCTCTACCTGGCGGAAGATATTCCCGCATTGCTGAAATGCGTCGAGGAAGCGGGGGCCACGCCCATGAAAACCTGCGAATGGCGGCACCGGCGAAAGGATGGGACGATCATCCAGGTGGAGACCATTTCCAGCCCGCTGGTGTCCGGCGGGCGCAACACGCGGCTGGTGCTCGCGACCGATATCACCGAGAAAAAGCTGCTCGAGGAAAAATTTCTCCACTCCCAGCGGATCGAGAGCATCGGCATGCTCGCCGCCGGCCTCGCCCACGACCTCAACAATGTGCTTGCCCCCATCATGCTGGCCGCGCCGATGCTGCGCATGGGCATGAGCTCCCCGCGCGATTTGCGAATCCTCGACACACTCGAGCAGAACGCCGCCCGGGGCGCCGGCCTGGTAAAACAAATCCTCGGGTTTGCGCACAGCACCACCGGTGACCTCCGGCCCACGCAGGTGAGGCCCCTCGTGCAGGACATCATCAACATCATCGAGGAGACCTTTCCAAAATCCATTATCCTCCAGGACGAAATCGCCTCCGACCTCTCGCTCGTGCAGGGCAACCCCACCCGGATTCACCAAGTGCTGCTCAATCTCTGCGTCAACGCCCGCGACGCCATGCCGCAGGGTGGCACCCTGCGCATCGCCGCAACCAACCGCCGGCTCGACCGGGAGCAGGCCGGCGCATGGCCCGGCGCACGGCATGGGTCGTGGCTGGTCATCGAAGTCTCCGATACCGGCACCGGCATCGCACCCGACGTGCTCACCCACATCTGGGATCCCTTCTTCACCACCAAGGGCGCGGAAAAAGGCACCGGCATCGGCCTTTCCACCGTGCGCGGGATCGTGGCCAGCCACCGCGGTTTTGTCACCGTTGACACCCAACTAGGCCGCGGCACCACCTTCCAGGTATTCCTGCCGGCCACCGACGAAAATTCGGCCGACGACCAGGCCTCATCGGCGGTCGCCGCGCCCATCGGCCAGCATGAACTCATCCTCGTCGTCGACGACAACGACGCGATCCGGGAAACGGTCACCGCCATTCTCACCAAACACAACTACCGTGTCATGGGCGCCGGCGATGGCGTCGAGGCGGTCGGCCTCTTGACCTCGAACCAATCCGAGGTCGCGCTCCTCATCACCGACGTGGACATACCTTACCTGGGCGGCGCCGCGCTCGCCACCATCGCCTCCCAGCTTTGCCCCGACGCCCGGCTGCTCGTCATCAGCGGATTTTCCAACGAAGAGAATGACGACTCACCGCTCGAAGCAGCGAAAAAACTTACCCATGCCTGCCTCCTCAAGCCATTCGCGCCCAAGGCCCTTCTCGAAACCGTGCACCAGCTGCTCCATCCACCAATAAATTCTGCCCGGCCAGGTCGGGCTGAAAAGGTCCCGCTTTAGAGTGTGTCTGCAAATTGGCCTGGTCCGGCATCGGCTCTCGCCCCAGCCCAAAGGGTGAAAGCCAAAATGAGTCGGCCTCCGGTTAGCGGCTCAGCCTAAAAACTTGGCCAGGTCGGGAATCCTTTTCGCCCGGCGGCCGGCGGCGTCGCGGGCCAGGTATAAATCTTCCGCGGGCGTGGCCTCGATTTCCTCATCGTCCTCGGTTGCTTCCTCCTCGTCGATTTCCTCGCCGTCGGTGTTGGTGAAGACCCAATCCTGTTCCTCGTCGAACCAGTGCGACAGGCGGCGGGCCTGCGGCTCGAGCACGAGCGCAGGATTTTTCACGCGGCCGGCTTTCACCTGCTCGAAGAGGCAGGGATAAAACTGATCCTGGAAGTGCGCGAGAAAATCGCTGAGCCATTTGTTGGCCACGCCTTCGCGGCGGTTCAGCAGCACGATGTCGGAAAAATGGATGCACGCCTCGAACCACCCGAGCAGCGGCGGATTTTTCTCCACGAGCTGGCAATTCACCACGCTGATCACGCGGCCAAGTTCGCCGCCCTGCGCTTCGAGCCAGGGCTTGAAAACGTCGATCTGTTCCACCGGATTGGCCCGGCCCTGCGCCACAAAAAACAGCTGCGTCGCGCCCGGCGGCAGCACGGCGTCGATGGCCTCGCCGGTCCACGTCCAGCGCGCGAGGCCGGGCAGTTTTGGATCCAGTTCGCTGGGGGCTTCGTCCGAGGCAAGCAGCACGGCGGGCTTGGCGCCCTCGGCGAGGCCGCCTTCGATCAAATCGGCGACCACCTCGCGCCGGCCGGAACCGGCCGCACCGAGGATCAGATAGACAAGGGGTTTCACGTTTTTCGTGTTCAAGGTTCCACGTTCAAAGTTCAGGTTTGGCGTTCGCCGTAGTTGGTAATTGGTAGTTTGTATTTGGTTACTGGTCACTGGCCACTGGTCAAAGCGTTTAATGCTGATCCGCTAAATACCAACTGCTAACTACCAAATACCAATTACGTCTTGGTCAGGGCTCCAACCTTGAACCCGGAAGTTTGAACCTAGAACTTGAACGTCTTGTTCTGCGCGGCGTGGCGCATCCAGTGGTCGAGGAGCACGAGCGCGGTCATGGCTTCGACGATGACAACGGCGCGCGGAAGCACGCAGGGGTCGTGCCGGCCGCGGGCGGCCAGTTCGGTCTCGGCACCGTGAACGTCCACGGTTTTTTGCGGCTGCAGGATGGTGGCGGTGGGCTTGAAGGCCACGCGGAAAAAAAATTCCTCGCCGTTGCTGATGCCGCCCTGGACGCCGCCGCTGCGGTTGGTCGGCGTGTGCACCTGGCCTTCGCGCATCACGAAGGCGTCGTTGTGCTGCGAACCTTTGAGCAGCGTGCCGGCAAAACCGCTGCCGATTTCAAAACCCTTGGTCGCGGGCAGCGAGAGCACGGCCTTGGCGAGATCGGCCTCGAGGCGGTCGAACACCGGTTCGCCGAGCCCGGGCGGCACGCCGCGCGCGCGGCAGGTGATGACACCCCCGACAGAATCGCCCTCGGCGCGCGCCGCCTTGATGAGTTCGATCATCCGGGCCGCAGTCGCGGCGTGCGGGCAGCGCACGGGCGAGGCCTCGACTTCGGCCAGCGTCGGAAAACCATCCAGTGTCCCGGCGGGCGCGGCGATGTCACGAATTTGTGAAACGAAGGCGCGGATCTCCACCGGGCCGCCGGTCGCGGCGCCGGCCAGGTGCAGGATTTTTTTTGCCACGGCGCCGGCCGCCACGCGGCCGATGGTCTCGCGCGCGGAGCTGCGGCCGCCTCCGCGGTGGTCGCGGTGGCCGAACTTCGCCTGGTAGGTATAATCGGCGTGCGAGGGGCGGAACTTTTCGCGCATCTCGTCGTAGGCGCCGGGTCGGGCGTCGGTACTGCGCACAAGCAGGGCGAGCGGCGAACCGGTGGTGCGCCCTTCGAATACGCCGGACAGGATTTCCACCCGGTCGTCCTCCTTGCGCGGGGTGACAATGTCACTCTGGCCCGGCCGGCGGCGGTCGAGTTCGGCCTGGATTTCCTCAACCGTTATCGGCAGCCCGGGCGGGCAGCCATCGATGGCAACACCGACCGCAGGGCCGTGGCTTTCGCCCCAGGTGGTGATGGTGAAGAGTTTTCCGCAACTGTTTGGCATCGCAAGCGACGAGCGTGGAGTTGACAGTGGCACGTCGCAAGCGACAAAATCCGGAACCCTCGCCGCGGCTGGACAACGGATGACAAGACCGTTTACAAGCGGCCATTTTTCACTTCTGCTTCCTCTTCCCAAGATTTCCCGTTTATCCCAACCCGCCACCCTTCATGCGCTCGCGTTTTCTTTGCCTTGCTACCGCAATTTTGTCCGCCGCGCTTTGCGCAACCGCGCAAACTCCTTCGGCCGGGCCCGCCGGCCCCATGCCGAGACCGGGCATGCCGAACGCCATGCCCGGCACCGCCATGGGGCCCAACCCTGTGGCCATGCCCACCGCTGGCACCGATGAGGCCCCGATCAACGGCCTCACACTTTCCGACGCGCCCATCGACTCGGTGCTGCAGCTTCTCGAATCGTGGACCGGCCGCTCGATCCTCCGGCCCCAAGCATTGCCGGCCGCGACTTACACCATCAGCATCACCCGGACGATCCCAAAGGATGAAGCCGTTCGCGCCCTCGAGACGCTGCTCGGCCTCAATGGCGTGGGCGTCGTGCCGCTCGGCGACAAGTTTTTCAAAGTCGTTCCCCTGCCCCAGGCCAGCCGGGAAGCGCCGGAAATGATCGAAGGATCGACGCTCGACCTTCCCCCCAGCGGACGCATCGCCGCCAAGCTTTTCCAGCTTCAGTTTCTGCGCGTAAACGAAATCATCCCGCCGATCCAGCAAATCATGTCCCCGGGCGTGGCCAGCCCGCCGGTGCTGTTTGAAAGCGCCAACGCGGCGCTCATCGTCGACACCATCTCCAATCTCCAGCGCATCGAGCTTCTGATCAAGAATGTCGACCAACCGCTCGCAGCCAACATCACGCCGAAGTTTTATACGCTGAAATACGCCAAGGCCAGCGACCTCGTGAACAAACTTCACACCATCTTCCAAGGCCCGCTCCAAAACCAACTCGGCTCCGCCACCACTTTCACCGCCGATGACCGCACCAACCAGATCGTCCTCATCTCCGACTCGCGGCAGTATGCGTTTTTTGACGGCCTCATCGACAAACTCGATATCAAATCCGACCCCAACACCCACAATGAAGTCATCTACCTCAAACACGCCCTGGCCAAGGATGTCTCCAGCCTGCTCAGCAGCTTGATTTCCGGCCAGACCAGCGCCGCCCAGAAAAGCGGCCAATCATCCGTGACACCCGGCCAGCCGGCTCAGCCACGTCCCCCTACACTTAGTGCCCTCGGCTTGAAAGACGAGGGTACGACAGAGTTTAGCAGCTTTATCACCGTGGTTCCGGATGATCGCAGCAATGCCATTGTCGTTTCGGGCACGGGCGATGACATCCGCCTCATCCAGAACGTCGTGGACAAAATCGACATCCTCCTCGCCCAAGTCAGCATCCAGGTGATCATCGCCGAAGTCTCCCTCACTGACTCCGAGACCAGCGGCATCAGCGCGCTGAACCTCAACGCCGCCACCGACCACCATGGCGAAACCCACATCACCAATTTCGACACCGGCGCCAACAGCTCCCCCGCCGTCAACGGCCTGGCCGGCTGGGCCGTCACGGCAACCTCCGTCAGCCCCCTCGCCTTCAGCGCCGCCTTGCAGAACACCGGCGGCAAAAGCAACGTGAAGATCCTCTCGGCGGACTCCATCACCACCACCCACGCCAAGGAAGCTGATTTCCAAGTCACCCAACAGCAGCCCGTGATCACCGGCTCGACTTCCACCCCTACTACCACCAGCACCGTGGCGAGCAGCGGTTTTTCCCAAAGCTCCTCGGTCACCTACAAAGACATCGGCATTGAAGTGAAAGTCACCCCGCTCATTGGCAACGACGGCAGTATCTATCTGACCATCGACCAGAAAGTGGATGATGTTGTTAGCACCGTTGTGATCGACGGCAACAGCCAGCCCATCATCGGCCACCGCGAAGCCACCTCCTACGTCAACGTCCAGGACGGCGAGATGGTCGTGCTCGGCGGCCTGCAACAAAGCAAGAAAACGCTGGCCCGCACCAAGCTCGGATTCTTTTATGAAATTCCGATTCTCAGCAATCTTTTTGGCCGGCATGACAATGAAGTAGACCGCACCGAACTGCTGTTCTTCGTCCGCCCGCACGTAATTCCTCCGAAGGAAGGTACGGCGGACGCCAACAAGCACATCAACGAACTTTCCAGCAAAGAACAGGTTAACGATTTTCTTCGGGATCCCACGAAAGAGCCCAAGAAGCCAACCCTGCTCGATCGATTTTATAAATAATGGCCGCCGCCCGCCATGCCTGCACTCACTACGGAAACCCTGACTCCCTCGCTCGCGGCGCACCTTGATGACGGGCAGCGCCAAGCCGTGCTTGAAGCCGCGCGCAGCCAGCGGGTGAAAGTGCTCGCGGGCATCCTCCAAATGTCCGAGCCCGACGCGTTGGCGACGCTCGCCCAGGACGCGCAGCTCGATGTCGCCACCGACCTCGAGGCTGACCCCACCGCCATCGGGCTTTTCCCCGCCCGCCTCGTGCACGATTTCCAAGTCGTGCCCATCGCCATCAAACAAGTCCAGCCCAGCGACCAGGCTCCCACCACCGCCACCCCGCTCCATCTCGCCGCCGCCTGGCCGCCCAACGATGTGGTGGCAGACTGGGTGCACACCTTCACGCCCCGCCCGCTCATCTGGCACCTCGGCGTCGCCGAAAAAATCCACCATCTCATCCTCCAGCACTTCGGCGTCGGCTCCGGCTCGCTCGAAGGCGGCGACGACAATTATGTCGCACCTGAAACGGCGCAGCAAGCCGAGGCCGATGTGGACGAAGACGCCGCCGTGGTCCGCTTCGTTTCCGATGTCATCAGCCAGGCCATCGCCGACGAGGCCACCGACATCCACTTCGAACCGCAGGAAGGCCAGCTCCGCATCCGCTACCGCGTGGACGGCCTCCTGGTGGCCGTGCCGGTGCCGGAGAACCTCCTCCGCTTCCAGGACGCCATCATCTCGCGCCTCAAAATCATGGCGCGCCTCAACATCTCCGAAAAGCGCCTCCCGCAGGATGGCCGCATCAATTTCAAGGCCAACGGCACCAACCTCGACATCCGCGTCTCCACCATCCCCACGATTTACGCCGAGTCGATTTCGCTGCGCCTCCTCAACCAGAAAAAAGAAGCCTACACCATGGAACGCCTCGGCATGGGCGATGACGAGCAGTCCCAGATCTCCAGCGTCCTCGAGTACCCCCACGGCATCATCCTCGTCACCGGCCCCACCGGCTCCGGCAAAAGCACCTCGCTCAACGCCTTCCTGCGCAAAATCAACTCCACCGACCTGCGCATCGTCACCATCGAAGACCCCATCGAATACGAAGTCCCCGGCGTCAACCAGATGCAGGTCCGCCCCGAAATCGGCCTCTCCTTCGCCGGTGCGCTCCGCCACGTCCTCCGCCAGGATCCCGACGTCATCATGGTCGGCGAAATCCGCGACCGCGAGACGGCCGACATCGCCATCCGCGCCTCGCTCACCGGCCACCTTGTCTTCTCCACGCTCCACACCAATGACGCGCCCGGCGCCATCACCCGCCTCGTGGATATGGGCATCGAACCCTTCCTCGTGGCCTCTGCCATCGAGCTCATCATCGCCCAGCGCCTGGTCCGCCGCCTCTGCCCCGATTGCTCGCAGCTGGAGCCGATCAATAAAATCAAAGTCCTCGACACCCTCTCCATCCTCGGCCTCGACCCCTCCGAGGCCGACAAGGTCCCGATGCTCAAGGCCCCCGTCGGCTGCGACCGCTGCCGTGGCACCGGCTACCGCGGCCGCATCGGCCTTTTTGAAATCCTCAAGCCGAGCGACGAGATGCACGACCTCATCCTCAAGCGCGAAAGCACGCGCGCCCTCGGCCAGTGCGCCCGCCGCCAGGGCATGCGCACCCTCCAGCAAAGCGGCTGGGACAAGATCAGGGCCGGCCATACCACGATCGATGAAGTCCTGCGCGTCATCACCGTCGCGGATAAATGAAACCAGCGATCCTGAGGTCAGAAATCAGGGATCAGATGTCAGAGGATCAAACACCAAGAAGTCTTTCCCGTTTTCCTTCCGATCTCTTATTTCTGATCTCTAATCTCTATCTCCGATCTCTGTCTTCTGGCCTCTGAAACCATGCCCCGCTTTGCTTACAACGCCCGCGACCACGCCGGCACCACGGTCTCCGCCACGCTCGATGCCCCCAGCCGCAAGGACGCCCTCCGCCTCCTCGCCGCGCGCGGCCTGCATGTCACCACGGTGGCCGAGGAAACCCCGGTTCGAAAAACGGCCTCCGGAAAACCATCGGGCGCCGCGTCGGCCCAATCCGGCGGTTCGCGCGCCCAGGGCTCCGCGACCAATTCCCGCCAGGCCAATCTCACGCACCGGCAGCGCCTGCCTTTTCTCCAAGCGCTCCACGACCTTACCAGCAGCGGCCTTTCCGCCGGCGAATCCGTGCGGCTGCTCTCCGTGCGCTTGAAAGAGCCCGCGTTGCGGACGCTCTGCACCGGCTTGTGGAATCGCCTGAGCGAAGGCCAGCCTCTCTCTCGCGCGATGGAGGGTTTCCCCGCCGTCTTCGACTCCTCGACCATCAGCCTGATCCAGGCGGGCGAGGCCACCGGCTCGCTGAATGAGGTGCTCGGGCGCCTCATCTCCCACCTCACCGAGCAGCGCGAATTGCAGCGCCAGCTCCTCACCGCCCTCGCCTATCCCGTGCTGCTGATGTTTGCGGCCGGCGGCGTGGTGTTGTTTTTTCTCTTCTTCCTGCTGCCGCGCCTGCAGACACTGTTCGATTCGCTCGGCGGCAAGATCCCCACTTCGACGCAAATCCTGATCGGCTTCGCCCATTTCGCGCTGCACTGGGGCTGGCTCGTGATCGCCCTCGCGATCTTCGGCGCCATCTCGTTCTGGCGCTGGCGGCAGACCGAGCCCGGCCGCGTCACCACCGATGCCTTCATGCTCAAGGTTCCCCTGCTCGGGCCGTTTGTCACCACGCGCACCGTGCACGCCATCAGCCACACGCTCGCCTTGCTGCTCGAGAACGGCATCACCACCGCCGATGCCTTGCGCATGACCGAACGGCAGATCATGCATCGGGTCCATCGCCGCGCCTTTGGCGAAGCCATTGACCGCGTGATCGAGGGCGAGTCGCTCTCCCTCGCGCTCAGCCACACCGGCTGCTTCCCCGAGCTCATGATCGACCGTCTCGCGATCGGCGAAAACACCGGCAACATTGTGCCGAGCCTGAAGGATATTGCGCGCAACCATCAAAAAATCATTTCCCAACAGCTCGACGCCTTCACCCGCATCCTCGCCACCGTCATGCTGCTGACCGTGTTTACGTTCGTCGGCTTCCTCGCCTTCGCCATCGTGAGCGCAATCTTCAACGCCAGCGCACAGTTCAACAAGATGTAGGAAAGGTTCAAGGTTCCCGGTTCAAAGTTCAAGGTTGGGAGCTCCAACCATGCTGAACCGAAACTTTAACCCTGAACGTGGAACCTTGAACCCGAAATAATCCGGCAGGAGGACCGGCCGGATTATTTCGCGATCTCCACCGATGAAATCAACATGGTGGCGTTGAGCTCGGTGGGGGTCACACGGTCGGCGGATATGCTGCACTGCTCGATGCTGATGTAGGGCGAGCGCTTGCTGAGCGCCACGTAGAATTGCTGCAGGGCCGACCAATCCACCTTGCGCACGGAAAACTGCACGGAATGCTTGATAAACAGGTCGGCGGGTTCATCCGGGCGGGCGTCGATCGAGGTATCGGTCAGGCCGGTCGCCAGGGTGTTGAGATCGCCCTGCAGGCGCGCGCTGTCGAGGGTGCGCGCAGGATCCAGCTTCAAAAGGGCGCGCTTGACCCTGGCCTCCGTGTCGGCACGGGCGTTCAGCGAAGCGCGCTGCGCATGCAGGATCGCCCCGGTATCCCTGAACCCGGACGAAAAGCGGCCGACGTCGCGGATCATGTGGATAAACGCCCAAGCCAGGATGAGCACGGAAAATCCGGTGAGGAGGATTTTTTCGGTCAGGAGCCGGCTGAGAAAAAACGCCTTGAGTACTTTCATGTTGCAGTGGGCTTGAGCGCCTCGGGCTTGAAGGTGACAATGAACTTGAAGGTGGAGATGCCGTCGCGCGTGCGCTGGTCGCTCACCTCGACCCTGCTGCAGGCGGGCAGGCCGTTGAGCGCGGTCTGGTAACTGCCGACATCGCCGGGGGAATCGGTCTGCGCCTCGATTTCGAGCATGTAATTCCCGCTCGTGGTGGCGCGGATGAACTGCACGCTGGCCGGCTTGACCGAGCTGATGAGCGAGATCATTTCGAAAGGCATGAGCCGGTCGGTCGAACGGGCGCCGATGCTGTCCACCAGCCGGTTGGCCGCATCGATTTTTTCGACGGCGGGCCTTTGCGCCTCGACCCTGGCCAGGCGGGCCTTCTCCCATAATTTTCCTCCCGCCAGCGCGAACTCACCGAACAGGCAGAGGGCGATCAAGGCGGCGGCGGTGACAAAAACGCGCCACAGCACAAGGTCGCGCGCACGTTGCTGGCGGCGGAGGGCAAGTTCGACCTTGTCGCGCACGTCGAGCTGGTCGGCGAGCGCCAACGGCAAACGCGAGACAAAATCGCCGGACCGGAAAACGAATTTTTCCTCGTCATCCACCGGTTCCGGCACCGGCGTGGCGGACAGGTTGATGGCGTTGAGGCATTCGCCCGCATAGCGAATCATCTCGTCGCGCACAATCGCGCGCTCTTCTTCCGGCATATCGGGGGCAACGGTGTAGGTTAATATTTTTTCCGGCACCTTGCCGTCGGCCCAGTGCAGCAGGGTGAGATCGTCGGCCTTGGAAAGCAGGAGCGTGGTGGCGGACTTTACCTCACCACCGAGGAGCGCAACAAACGTCGGGATGACCAGGTCGGCCCGGGCCCAGGCCGCGGTTTGCTCGGTCGTGAAACGCTTGCGATAGGCCGCGTAGAGCAACGCGAACAGCGTGCCGGGCGGGTGATAAAAACCGTAGTAAAGCTGCGCCAGCGGAAAAGGCGCGAGTGCTTCAATCGCCAGCTCGGCTTGCGCGGAAAGTTCGGCGGGCGTGATCCCGGCGGCAACGGAAATGGCGCGGACAAAAAACAGCGTGTCGGGCAACAAGACGACGTCGGGAGCGGGCGCGGCCTTTTTAAAGAAGTTGGCCGGCGCGGCCCGTTTCAGGAAGTTGGCGGGCGCGGCCTGTTTCAGGAAGGTGGAATAGGACGAAAGGGACATGCTCAGTTGGGCGGGGTGTTATCGGATGAAAGCGAAGGCTTGGCCAGATTATCAATGATTTCCTCATGAACTTCCAACAGTGTAAATGGATAATTAAGCTGAATCGGGGGTGTGGTGGCGGAACTGTTGTTGGCCGAGGCCGATGCATCGGGGGCGGGCTGGTTGGCGGCCGTGTTGTCCGACGCGCCAGCCTGCTCGGTGGCTGCAACGGCTTTTGCCTGATTTTGCTGGGTAACGACCGTGTTGAGACAAAAGCTGCTATTGTCCTGGTGAACCGTCACGATAATTCGCAAAGCGAGTATTTTCGTGCCAACTCCCTGGGGCACCGCCTGTGCACCGAACAGGTTGTTGGCATCGTCCGGAGTTTTGAAGTAACTGGGCCCCTGCTGTTTGTATTCGCCCGTACCTTTCAAGTACGAGGAAATCTGATGCTGCAGGCCGGCGTCTGACTGGCCGAGCGCCGTGAGCGTGCCGAATCCGGCGGCGTTGAGGTTGGGCGGATCAAAATCATAAAGCGAAAAAGCGGCGGCAAACCGGTGCCAGAGGTCGTTGGGCTGGCCGTTTTCGTCATAAAATTTCTTGTTCACGAGGTCGATGGCCGCCAGCTCATCGAAGGAGCGGAGCGAACGCTGGGGCGCCATGTAAGGAATGCTCGCCCGGTCGTAATCGCCCGTGCCGGCGCCAGTGCTGGCCACATGATCCTTGCGCATCCAGGTGAGAAGCGCGTCGGCCAGCTGCTCGGCATCGGCCTGGGTGATGTCCCAGGATTGAAAAAGGTTGGTGAGCTGGTTGGCGTCGGCGTGCGGCAGCGAAAGCTTGCCGCTTTCGTCCTCGAAAGTGACCTCGATCTTGCGGCCGGAGGCGGGTTCGTAGCCGGCGAAACCAAGCGGATCGCTCCAGCCTTCGGCGGGACTGTGCAGGGCGCCATCGGCCTGGATGAATTCGTTGAGCACACCCAGGGTGACCTCGAGCGCGGAGTAGGCGTCGGCGCGGAGGCGGTTGGCTTCGGCTGCGCGCGCCACGACGAGAAGATCGTTGCTGGCCCGGTCGATGAAAGAGACCAACGCGAATGCGGCAAAAGCGATCGTGACCAGCACGATCAACAGGATGGAGGCTCTTCTTTGGCGCAACATGGAGGGGTCAATAATCCGGCAGTCCCTCGCTGGGCACGCTGAGGGCAATGAGCGATTCTCGTTTGAGCGTGCCGTAGGCGAACTGGAGACGGAGCCGCTGCGGCGCCTCAAGCTGGTTGGAGCTGCCCCGGCGCAACGTCGTTTCGGTCTGCCAGCGCTTGCCTTCGGAATCGTAGTAATCGTAGGTCATTGAGGTGACCAGGGGCGTGACCAGGACCTCGCGGGGTGGATCGTCGGCAAAATGCTTTTCGAGCTTGGAGTGCCAGAGCAGGAAGAGCCCTTCGCCGTCGCGAACCTGCAGCGAGCAGATGACATCGGGCAGCGCCGGGCCGGACCAGTTGAACAGGCGGCAGCCGGAGGGCAGCTCGAAGGTGAGCAGGTTGTCACTGGCGCCGTTGCGCGGCCGGATTTCCTGCGGGGCGACGGGCGGGGCGCCCGCCTGCGCCTCGGGTGGAAGCGAGGCGAGGCGCAATTGTTGGTCGAGGAATCGCGTGACCGCGCGCACGTGCAGCTCCAATAGCCGCGATTCGCTGCGGTGGCCCCACAACTCGCCCATGGAAAAAATGAACGTGTTGAGCCCGACAATCACCAGCATCACCAGTGCAAGCGAAAGCAGGATTTCCAAAAGCGTGAACGCGCCCGCGCCGGCGGGCCGCAGCGGGCCGCGGCCCATGCGTTTGGCCGGGTTTGTCATTTTGGAATGACCCCCTGGATTTTATCGATTTGCGCCTTGGCCGCGGCGAGCAGGGTTGTGCGCTTCGTTGGATCGGACCAGGTGGGACGCAAAACCATGAAATTTTCCGTGACCGCATCGGGCTTGCGCACATTCGGGTCATTGACCTCGCAGGTAAAGGCGACGGCAAAGAGATCGGCTGTCTGCGTCGGGTCAATTTGCGCATGCCAGCTGACGTGGCGGCCGTTGGCAGAGTCGTATTCACCACCCTGCTCGGCCTTGTCATGGTCCGGCTCGGCGAGCAATTGTGCCCGGGCAAATTCAACGTCCTCATCGCGCTCGTTGGCCCGTTGGGCCAGGTCGTAGCCATTGAGCACATTGACGTAGGACGAGCCAAGCACGACCGCGGCCATGACGAAAATCAAGAGTGAGATCAGCACTTCAAGCAGCGTGAAGCCACGCGAAACCGGACGGTGGGGAACGGAAGGCACGCCCGCTTTCATTTCTTTTCCTCCAGCACTTCTGCGCAGGTCCACGGGTCGATGGCGATAATGCGCGCCGCCCCACCGCTGTGAATCTGCATGCGGAAAGGCGTGCAGGTGCCATCGCTATAGAAAGTCACGAACGGCAGCGACTGGGTCTCGACCAGCTCGCCGCCAATGAGCATGCTGCCACCGGATTTATCCGTCGTGAGGAAATCGACGTTGAGTTTGTCCGCGAATGCCACGGGGAAGGTCTGCTCAACGCCATCGACCCCGGTTTGGGTGTCGTCCTTGGCACCCGTCTGCTTGCTGGCGCCGGCATCCGTCTGTGTGCCAATATTAACGCCCGTGACAAAGGCCTTCGCCTTGTTGTCATAAGCCAGGCGGACATCCTGCTGCGACGTGAGGGCCTGCTTGCGGGCTTCGGTCAGGGCCTTCCAGAAAACTTCATCCGTGGTCATGGACGCATTGTCATGGGGGACAACGCTGATCGTCGCGCCGATCAAAAGCGCAACCAGCGCCAGCGAGATCAGTATCTCCATCAGCGTAAACGCGGCGGGCGGCGGGCACCCGATGCGCCCACCGACTCCCCTGCCCGCCTTCGCCGAGGCGGCAAATGAACCCGCCGGGCTTTCCTTTCCCGCGGTCATAGGTCACCAATTGCCGATGTCGCTCGGTTTATCAGGAGGGCCTTTCGACCAAACATCGTAGCTGTTCTTGTTGTGTGAGCCCGGGCAGGCGTATTGGTAGGGCTGGCCCCATGGGTCGAGCGGCAGCTTGCCATCGGCGAGATAGGGGCCGCGCCAATTGTCGGCATTGGAGCCCGGCGCTGAAACGAGCGCCTGCAGGCCATCGCCGCTCGATGGATAAGAGCCCATCGCCATTTTATAGGTAAAGAGCGGGGTCTTGATGCCGTCCTGCACAAATATCTTGGCGGCCGACACGCGGCTGCTGTCGAAAATGCCGCCAAGGTCGGCGACGGCCAGGCCGACCAGCAGGCCAAGGATGGCGAGCGCGATCAGGATTTCCAGGAGGGTGAACGCCCGCGCCGAACGGCGGAGCTTGGAATGGGTGGGGAGGTGCATGGGGGAAGAGAAAAAATAGGACGGTTTAATCCTTTTGTCGAGACACTGTCGTGATGGAGAAAGTTGCCAAAGAAACCTGAATTCACCCCAAAACTCAAATCCGATCGCTGCGGCGGATCATCTTGGCTCGCCCAGCAAACACCTGGGGCAAATTATTGGCATTCTGCCTTGGCGTTTTTTCGGCGGATATCTTTCGCCTGCTACATTGGTCGCCTGCCCTCTTTCGAGCTGGTGCCCTCGCCGAGAATCGAACTCGGATTAGTCGTTTAGGAAACGACGGTTCTATCCATTGAACTACGAGGACGGTTGCTTTCGATAGTAGAAAGATCCCCTGGGTCTCGGTCAACTCCGCTCAGATATCACACGTCATGATGCATTCGTTTCCGCACCAGTCGTTCCTATTGTTCCCATGGGATTGAAACCGCTGCTCTATCCAGTTGAGCAACGGGGACGTTTGTCAGCGAAAGACTTGGCTTTTTTCGGAGCGAAAAAAAGGGCAAAGTTCTACCTTTTCTCTCCATGTTCACGGAAGTTCTACGGTGTGCCCCGACAACTTCAAGGGCCGAAAACGGGGTCACCGCCCACGCTTCATTTGCGATGGCGAGCGGCTCGCACCAATGCGACCTCGGCGTCAATCTGCTCCATCGTGAGCGCATCGGTGCCGTTCACAACCGAATCGGCCCGGATGGCTTCGACCGCCCGGGTCAACGCCACGCGGTCGGGCATTTCCAAATCGTTAGGAGGGGTCTCCATGTTCACGGAAGTTCTATTGTGCGCTCTGACAATTTCAAGGGCTGAAAACGGGTTCAGAGCAGTCCCCGGTGACGCTGCTCCAAAAGGAATTCGCCCGGAGTCGCTACGCGCATGCCGTAAACTTCGTGACCGAGATTTCCATGAAAGTCGGTCTCGTCGAGGGTCAGCAACCACGCACAGTTGGCAGCCAGCGCAGAAATCACGACCGGGCGATCTTTCGCCTTTGGGAAGACCAGCGGCTTGTCGAGCGCGAGGTGCACGGCGGTAAATTCGAGCGCGGGAACGACAATTTTGCGCCAAGCGGACGCAGTCGATGGCCCAATCTTGGGCAAATTCCGCCGCGCTTCTTCCGCGCAATAATCGGCAGAGACAAGCACCCATCCTTGCACCACCGCCTCCGTGATGAGGAAACGTGAAGCGCCACGGCCTGAGCCTGATGCGGCCAGGAGAACGCTGGTATCGAGGAAGAGCTTCACCGTTTGATTTTGCGCGGCGTGGCGCGAAACGCGGCCATCTCCGCCTCGTCGCGCGCAATCCAATGCTCAATGGTTCCTTTTGGCAGATCGCGCACGGGCATGGCCACCGCCGGTTGCAGGAAAAGTCCGCCCTCGCGTTCCTCGACGAGAACCATCGGGTTGCGCAGCTTATCGAGGCCCATCTTGCGGCGTAAAGAAGGAGGCAGCGTCAGGCTGCCGCGTTTGGTCAATGGAAGGGTCGTAGACATGCTGCAATACTGCATTACCGCATTGCGTCTTGCAAGCGCGAATCTACTTTTTGTGGTAGCCACAAAAAGTAACAATGGCGGAGCGAGCACGGGGCTTGCCGCGACCGGCGGGAGCAGTGCACCTCAGCGCACCCCGCGCACAGCGGGAGGACGGGCCGGGGGGCGCGAGGGGGCGGCCCGGACCGTTTTCTCCGCGCTTGTCCCCGCGTGAGTCAGCCCTAACACTAGAACAATCTACGCGCCATGTTGTCCAGACCACCAGAAGATCTTGTTAGTAAGCTGATCCCGCTCCTCAGCAAGATTGTGGGGTTTTCTTTTATTGTCGGCGGTGCTATTTTCCTTCCGATAGGTTGCGTATTATTATTTTTGCACAAGGAAAACACCGCGCTTATCGGTGCGGTGTTTATCGGTGGCTCGATTGTTAACATTGCGCTGGGATTTATTGTGCTCAGATTCATACCACGATTCATGCTTGGCATATTTCGAAGTTTGCGTGATAAATAAGAGACGGTTGATCTAACAAATCGCTGCAGCCAATGCGGGATGGCGCGGCCGGTTATGCTATCACGAGCAACGTCTATCAGCCCCGCTTGCCTGAGCTCTGGACGTTAGCCAGCTCCGACAAGTCGCGGTGGCGCAACTCTGCGGAGCGTTGCCAATCAAACTCGCTTTCGCCCGAAAAAATGCGGGTTGACAACCGGCGCGCGAACCACACCGTCTACCTTTCCTGTTTTCATGAGCACCACCGAACAAAGGCCCCAGAGCCTCACACCCGAGAATTATCCTTTCACCACCACGCAGCAGATGATGAGCCGCTATGTCACCGACACCGGCAAGATCCTGCCGCGCAAGTACACGCATCTCTCCGCCCGGCAGCAGCGTGCCATCACCCGCACGCTCAAACAGGCGCGCAACCTCCTGCTCGCCCCGTAATCTGCGGTTGCACCAACCTTTCCCAGGCCGGAGCTTTTGCTCCGGCCTTTTTTGCGTCTTCATCGACCACGGATTTCACAGATTTTCACGGATGGCGATTTTCGGAAATGAACGACCTTCCTTTCCTTCCTGGTAAACGGACTTCGCCGCCAAATCCGTGGCATCTTCTTGTATCCGTGGCATCCGTGGTTGATTGAACTGTGAAAGGTAGGATGAACCCACCCACCGCCCGCCTCTACCGCGGCACGCCGCGCAACCTGGCCTTCCTCGCGCGCCGCCTGCGCGCCGGTGAACTCGTCGCCGTGCCGACCGAGACGGTTTACGGGCTGGCGGCCAACGCCCTCGATGCGCCCGCCTGCGAAAAAATTTTCCGCGCCAAGGGCCGGCCAACCCACGATCCGCTCATCGTGCACATCCACGCCCTCGCGCAGCTCGACGCACTCGCCGAGGCCAATGCCGCCGCGCGCCGCCTCGCCCAGGAATTCTGGCCCGGTCCCCTCACCCTCGTGCTGCCAAAAAAATCCACCGTGCCGGCAATCGTGACCGCGGGCCTGCCCAGCGTGGCCATCCGCATGCCGCGGCATCCACTGATGCGCCGCCTGCTGCGCCAGTGCGGGCTGCCGCTGGCCGCGCCCAGCGCCAATCCCTTCGGCTATGTGAGCCCGACCACCGCCGGCCACGTCCGCGCCGGACTGGGCCGAAGAATCCGTTTCATCCTGGACGGCGGGCCAACCAGCATCGGATTGGAATCGACCATCGTGGACGTGCGCGACCCACGGCGGCCGCGGCTGCTGCGCCCGGGTGCCATCTCCCGCGAACAGATCGAAGCCGTCCTCGGGCAAAAATTATTGTCGGCCGGCAAACGCCCGCGAACCAGCACGCCCCTGCCCGCCCCGGGTTTGCTGGCACGCCATTACAGCCCGCGCACACCGCTGGTTTTGCACAAAAAAATCTCCGCCCATCTCGCCGCCAAAAGCCGCGCGACCGAGGCCTGGCTTTTCTTCGCCCAGCCGCGCGGGTTGACCGGTCCGAATATTTTCTGGCTCGATGCGCACGGCGACGCCCACCGGGCTGCGCGCAAGTTGTTCGGGCTGTTGCGCACACTGGATGGCCACCGATTCAAAAAAATTCACGCCGAGCTCGCCCCCGGCCGCGGACTCGCCGAAGCGATCAACGACCGGCTCCGCCGCGCTGCAGGTTTAGGGCAAACCTGATTTTTAACCGCGGTTAAAAACCCTCAGCAGTTCAGCACGGATTTCAGCTCCGCCAGCACGCGCTCATTTTGCGAGCGCTGGCCCACCGTGATGCGCAGCCATTCCGGCAGGCCGTAAGGTTTGAGCGGCCGCACGATCACGCCGCGCCGCTGCAGCGCCTCGAACACCCCCGCGCCGTCGCCGACTTTCACCAGGATAAAATTCGCCACGCTTGGCACGAACTCCAGCCCCAGCGCGCGGAGTCCCGCCTCGAGCTGGCCCAGCCCGGCGCGATTTTCTTTCGCACATTTTTCGGTGAACTCACGGTCGTCCAGCGCGGCGAGCGCCGCCGCCTGCCCAATGGCGTTCGCGTTGAACGGCTGCCGCACGCGGTTGAGCAAAGTGATGAACTCCGCGCTGCCGTAGCCGTAGCCCACGCGCAGCGACGCCAGCCCGTGGATTTTGGAAAACGTCCGCAGGCAGATCACCTTGCGCCCCTCGCGGATGAGCGGGCGCAAGTCCGGCGGGTTTTCCAAGAATTCCGCATAGGCCTCGTCGAAGGCGAACACCACGTGCTCCGGCAACCCGCGCACGAATGCGATGGTCTCCGCCTCGGTGTTCGCTGTGCCGGTGGGATTGTTCGGGCTCGGCAGAAAGACAAGCTTGGTCCGCGACGTCACCGCGCGCGCCAGCGCCGCGAGATCGTGCCGGAAATTCACCAGCGGCACCTCGACCGGCCGCGCGCCGAACAGCAGCACCACGAGCTTGTACACCGCGAACGCCGGCACGCCCATCACCACCTCGTCACCGGGCCCCAGCAGGACGTGTCCCAGCAATTCGATGATTTCGTTCGAGCCATTGCCCACCACAAACTGGCCCGCATCCAGCCCGTAAACCGCCGCAAGCTTCTGCCGCAGGGCAAAACATCCGCCATCCGGATACAGGCTTCCCTGTTCCAGCGCGCGCCGCGCCGCCTCGACCGCGCGCGGCGAAGGCCCAAACGGGTTTTCGTTCGAGGCCAGCTTGATGATGCCCGCAGGATCCAGCCCCAGCTCGCGCGCCACATCTTCAATAGGCTTGCCCGGCTCGTAAACCGGCTGCGCCAGCACCGACGGCTTGACCAACGACTGAATTTTCATCCGGCCACCAGAACACAAATCAGCTCAACCGCAAAAGACTTTTGTGCTAGAATATCATTCGTCATTCGTCATTCGTCATTCGTCATTCGTCATTCGTCATTCGTCATTCGTCATTCGTCATTCGTCATTCGTCATTCGTCATTGGTAGCCGGTAGGCCGGGCGCAAGAAAACCCTGTAAGCCAGCGCCGCCACCTGACCGCCCACCAGCGGCGCAAGCACGTAAACCGTCAGCCAGCCCCAGCCGTTGGCCGTAAACGGCACCGCACCCCAGCCCGCCAGCGCGCTCCAAATCCGCGGAGCCAGGTCGCGCGCCGGGTTGAACGCCGCCTGCGTCAAC
>DATMNP010000003.1:0-24486 GCA_035568935.1 Opitutaceae bacterium
TCGGAGTAGCCTTCGAGGTAGAGATTGAACCCGGGGTGAAGCGCGCGCCAATGGATGAGCTGGTTGTAGGTTTCGTGGTTTCGTCCGCACACCACGATGGCCTGGCAGCGGTCGGCGTGGCGCACGAGCGCGGGCAGGAGATCGAGATGATTGTTGGCCCCGTTGCTGCCGGTGGTCAGGAAGACGGTGAAAAGATCGGGCTCCAGTTCAAGTTTCTTGACGCGAAACTCGGCACGTTCTTCCGCGGTGGTGAGGATCTCAACGTAGGAACGCGGATGCATGAGATGGCCGCGCACGCGGGCTTTGTCCGGCGGAATCCCCTTTTTCACCGCGTAGTCGCAGGCCGTGGGCGTGCGCGAAATGTAGAGATCGACCGTCGGCTCGATCCAGTTGATGGAGTAGCCCCATCCGCCGGAAAACTCGCCGCAAAAAGTGGCGCAGCGAACGTTGTCAGGGCCGAGGATTTTCCGCGCGAGCTGGAAGTAGCCGCGGTTGAGGCAGTCGTGCACGCTGAAGACGAGGTGCGGGCGGTATTCGCGCAGCACTTTTTCATAATAGGCGCGGCCGAAGGAGACATTGTCGCGGTTGATGAGGCTGAGCAGCTCGATGAACGAATAGTAAGCGGTATGAAGAAAATGCGCCTTGCGCTGGATCCAATTGTAGAAATTCACCCCTGCGCGGTTAACGACGGATGATTTCTCGAGCATTTGCTCGATCCGCACATCCACCTTGTGGCGGTAGAGGTGGAAGCACCATTCGGCAAAGGCCTCGGCGCGGGCGTCGTGACCGCCGCCAGTGCTTGAACTGAGAACGAGGATGCGGATTTCGGACATGGTTGAAATTTAGCAGGCGGTTGAAAAACCCTGCTACCCGTAGTAAATGCGCAGCGCGGCCCGGAGCAAGGCGCGCGGCACCGCGCGGGCAAACAACGGCGCGAGGCAGGCCTGAAAAAAAGACCCGGAGCGGACCGTGCCGCTGCGGCCGTGGAGGAGCGCACAACGCAGGTCGGCGGCCGCACGCGCGGGCAACGGGGCGGCCAGGAGGTTGGCTTCGAGGCGCCGCCAGGCGCGGGCCTCGATTTCACTGGGCTCGGCAGAGGGTCGCTGCATGGCTTGGTTGAACGGCGTGCGGTGGTCGCCGGGACGGAAGTCGATGACTTTGACACCGGTGCCGCGGGTTTCAAAGGCCAAACTTTCGCTGAAAGCGGAAAGACCGGCCTTGGCGACATTGTAGCCGCTCATGAAGGGAAGCGGAAACTCCGCCGCGAGCGACGAGACATTCACAAGGCAGCCGCGGCGGCGCGCAAGCATCGGGCGCAGGGCGGCGTGCGCGAGGCGCAGAGTCGCCAGCATCATGGTGTCAAGCTGGGCCTGCCAGACGGCGAAATCCGTCCGGGCAAACGGGCCGAAGACGCCATAGCCGGCGTTGTGGATGACGAGGTCGAACGCGCCGCCGGCGGCGTCGGCCGTGCGGAGAAAATTCTTCTCGGCCGCCGCGGGGTCGGCGAGATCGAGGGCCACCGGGGAAAAGTTTTCGCGCGCGGACAGGCGGGCAGCGTCGCGCGCCGTGCCCCATACGAGCACGCCGTCGGCCAACAGCATCTCGACAAAAGCCGCGCCAAGGCCGGAACTCGCGCCGGTGACAAAAGCCGTGCGGTGAAGATCGGAAACTTTGGCGGCAGACACGATTTTGGGGAGTGTATTCAAACTTCAAAGCCATACCGCTAATGGCTGAAAAAGCGCAGAGCAAGGCGGACGTCGAGGCGCCAATGCCCGGAGGGCCTTGGCCCTCGACGACAACGCCGCTCCGCGCTTTTTGCCAGCCTTAGCCCGAAGGGTTCGACGGGATAGAGAGGCAGCCGCGGCGTTCCAGCAGAGGGGGATAGCCTCTCTGAGGATACCCACCCTCTGCTGCGCCTTGCGGCTGCCGTCTCTCGACGCGAACGGTATAGCTTTGCAGTTTGAATACACTCCCTAGGAAATTCGTTTGAGCACGGTGCAGACGTTGGCGCCGCCAAAGCCGCTGCTGTTATTGAGCACGACCTTGGGCGCCTCCGCCACGGTGGCACGGAGGATATTGAGACCCTCGCACAAGGGGTCGAGCTGGCTGATGTGGGCCGAGCCCGGCATGAAACCCTCGCGCAACGCAACAGCACAAAAGGCGGTCTCCATCGCGCCGGAAAGCGAGAGGCCGTGGCCAGTCAGGGCCTTGGTGCTGCTGATAGCGGGGCGGGCGCCCGGGGTAGTGAAAACGGCCTTGAGCGCAGTGACCTCGGAGGCGTCACCGATGGGGGTGGAAGTGGCGTGGGCGTTGACGTAATCGATTTCCCCGGGCGCACAGCCGCTGTCTTTCAGGGCAAGCTTCATGGCGAGGTGCAGGCCGACGCCATCGGGATGCGAGATGGCGACGTTGTAACCGTCGGAGGCCTGGCCCCAGCCGGCCACTTCCGCATAGGGGCGAACGCCGCGGCGGGCCACCTCGTCCTCGCTTTCGAGCACGACCACCGCTCCACCGCCGGTACCGACAAAACCGTCACGCGCAGCATCGAAGGGACGCGAGGCCAGGTTGGGATCGGTTTGCAGTGAAAGCGCGCGCATGCCTGCGAAGGGCAGGATACTGTCGGTATTGCAGTCCTCCGCCCCGACGACAAACATGCGCTGCTGCCGCCCGGTTCGGATTTCTTCACAGGCGAAAGCGAGGGCGTGCATCGACGACGCACAGGCCGAGGAAAAGCCGCAGGAGGCGCCGAGAATCTTGAAGTGCGCGACGAGGTTGAAATTGAGCGTGCCAGCGATGGAGGCGACAATGCCCAGCGGCGAGGTCCGCATCACGCCAAACTTTACCATGCGTTCGTGATGGTGGTGCGTGAAGAAGGGTGAACCACCCGAGGCCGCATAAAGGCCGGTCCGCGGGTTGGTGACATCGGCGGGGGAGAGGCGCGCGTCCTCGATGGCCTGGAGCATCGAACAGTAGGCGAACAGCGAATTGGGCGCGAGACCGCGGAGGATTTCACGCTTGATCGAATATCTCTTGGGGAAAACCCAATCCTCGGGATCGGCCGAATCGACGGAAAATTCCTTGATGGTTCCGATGACTTTCACCGGTATGTCGGGCTTGTCGAAAGGCGGATAAACTCCAAAGCCGTGGCGCAGCTCGCGCAAACTGCGCGTGACGCCGGCAAGGTCGTTGCCAATGCTGGTGATGAGGCCGAGGCCGGTGATGTAAACTTTACTCACGATGCGGGGCGAACCCGGCAGGTACGCAAACGGAAGGCGACCGGCTCTTGAAGCCCGGGAGGGTGTCTAAAATTATGCGAGCCGACGCAACATACGATTTTGGCCGCGAGCGAGGCGGAGCTGCCGGTGCAGAAGTCAAGCGGGGCGCGCTCAGACGGTGACAGGAGTAATGACGCGGGCCGCAGCCGCAGGCAAAGCATGCACCGCTTTCGGCAGAACAGGCGCGGGCGCGGCAACCGGCACCGGTTGGACCATGGCCTCGCGGAAGCCGTAGGTCAGCGTGATCTCCTCGACGTAAACGGCCTTTCCCTGGCCGACCCGAATCTGTCCTTCGATCGTGGCAAGCGGCATTTTCAGCCGTTTCGGCTTGATGGAAATCGTGAGTATGTCGCCGGGTTTGCACATGCGGTGGGCGCGCACCCCTTCGCAGCCGGTGAAAAAAATGGTCTGCGGGTCGGCTTGCTTGCCTTCCTCGCCATGGCCGCCCTCGATCAGGAAAAGCACGGCCAGCTGGCCGATCGCCTCAAGCATGATGGAGGCAGGCATGACAGGGTTGTCCTTGAAATGGCCTTTGAGGAAAAACTCGTCGCCGGTAATCTTATATTTTGCGCTCGCGCTGCTCGTCCCGATGGTGGCCTCGTTGAGAAAGAGAAACGGCGGCTGGATGGGCATCACCGAGCCAATATGCTCGATGGGCAGGAAGCGCGAGGGCTTGGGCGGGGGCAGGCCGCGGACTTTGCAGTCGATGAAAATTTTAATGTCCCCAAGGGTCCGCAGATTGCGCAGCTCGTCGTTGTTGATCGACATCTGCAGCGCATCCTCGACGAGGATCACGATCTCCATCATCGTCAGTGAATCAATGCCGAGATCCTCGATGAGGCGCAGGTCGTCATCGGCTCCGCGAAGCCTGGCCCGCTGGTCGGGTTCGGCAAAGCGCTCAATGATTCCAATGACCACGGCGGACACGGGCGCGGGGTCGCCGGTCTTGCGAAATTTGATCGCGGCTTCGACCGTAGCCGGGGAGCAGCGTTTCAATGCCTCCGTCAGGGCGGCTTCATCTTCGGTCGTAAAGGACTTGGCTGAAGTCGAAAACGGCTGTTTACTGCCATTAACTTCAGTATTCTTGTGAACGTCTTCTGCCATTGTTAGTTCTCTTGTAAATTATGGGCTTTTCCGTTGTAAACCTAATTCTTCCGCAGCCCTGCGGGCAGAAGACTGCAAACTCTGGCAGGTTCGATCCATGAGGTGCTTTCGATATTGTTATGAGTCCTGTAAAAAAGCACCTCGCTCCCCCGGCACATTGCTGTAACAGCTTTTATTTCATCTGCCTTGCATGAACGCTACTTTGGCGCCTCAGCCTGTTTTTCTGATTACGCATGAGTTCTATCCGAAACGTGGCGGCATTGCAACGTTCACGGAAGAAATCGCAAAGGCCTCAGCCAGCCTTGGCTACGACGTCGAGGTGTGGGCCCAGTCCGCCGCGGCCGGCATCGAGAAAGCCTGGCCCTTTCGCCTGCGCCGTCTCCCCCTGAAGGGCACGCATGACTTGACCTGCCAGTTACGCCTCGCCTTCCAGCTCATCACCGAGCGCCGCCGCCTGCGCTATGCCACGGTCTATCTGCCCGAGCCCGGCCCCATGCTGGGACTGATGTTGCTGCAATTCTTCAAGGCATTCCGCCCCAAGCGCCTCATCCTCACCTTTCACGGCTCGGAAATTCTAAAATTCCACCGCAGCCCCTTCAAGCGCATCCTCGCCCGCAGCCTCATCCGCCACGCCACGCGCATCAGCACGCTCACCAACTACACCCACCAGCTCCTCTGCACGCATTTTCCCGAGG
Organism: Opitutaceae bacterium; assembly: GCA_035568935.1. Lineage (GTDB taxonomy): Bacteria > Verrucomicrobiota > Verrucomicrobiia > Opitutales > Opitutaceae > DASRHD01. The sequence goes on from DATMNP010000003.1 coordinate 5,075, forward strand.
CCATTGGAAAAACTTTCATCACACCCGGCGCGCTTCGCTCCGATTTTGCCGTCGTCCCTGCGCCGCCCGCCTCGCGGGACAAGATCATCGTCCTCACGGTCGGCCGCCTGCACCCGCGCAAAGGCCAGTTCATCACCCTGCGGGCGCTGCAAGCCCTGGATCCGCGCTTTCGCGTGCAGATCGAATATTGGCTCGTCGGCAGCTCCAACCGGGGAAACTACGAGCGCGCACTGCGCTTTGCCGCCGCGCAGTCCGATTTTCCCGTGCGTTTCTTTGGCGGCGTGCCCGATGATGAGCTCGATCGCATTTACGACCATGCCTCGATCTTTGCCATGACCAGCATCGAGCACGATTGCAGCATCGAGGGCTTCGGCCTCGTCTATCTCGAGGCCGCCGCGCACGGCCTGCCGGCCGTCGGCCACAACGTCGGCGGCGTCACCGAAGCCGTGGTGGACAATGTCACCGGCCTGCTCGTGCCGCCCGACCGCCCCGCGCAGCTCACCGCCGCCTTCGAGCGCCTGATCACCGATCCCGCGCTCCGCCACCGCCTCGGCGATGCCGGCCGCGAGTGGGCCAAGCGCAACTGCTGGCGCCAGTCCGCCAACCTGCTTTTTAACCACGCGCCAGCCAAGGTGCACTGATTTGGTCGCCGTTGGCCGTAAAAAAAATTGCCCCGCCGCCGGGGGTCGTTTGTCTCGCCGCATGTTCCAATCGCGCTCGCAACTCACGGTCCGCTACGCCGAGACCGACATGATGGGCATCGTTTACCACGCAAACTACCTGCCGTGGTTCGAGATCGGCCGCACCAACCTTCTCAGGGAAAACGGCCTGCCCTACCGTCAGCTCGAAGCCGACGGCTATCGACTGCCCGTGCTCGAAATCACCGCGAAATACCTGCGCCCCGCGGTTTACGACGACACGCTCACGATCCTCACCACCCTGCGCGAAAAACCGGTGCTCCGCATCAAACTCGAATATGAAGTCCGGCGCGGCGACGAACTCCTCGCCACCGGCCATTCGCTCCACGCCTTCATCAACTTCCAAGGCGAGCCCGTCCGTCCGCCCGAGGCCTTCACGAGGAAGATGAATGAAATATTCCGCGGAGGGAACGCCGCGGAATAATCATTGGTCATTCGTCACTCCTCATTAGTCATTCGCGCCCTGCGCGTATTCCTCCAGCACCACGGCCTCCGTCTCCGCGGCGCGCGCCGCGGCCAGGATTTTTTCCGCCGAGTCCGTCAGCCGGAACACCGCCCAGACCGCATGGGCCCGCACGACGGGCGAAGCATGGCCCGCCAGCCGCGCCAGCGGTTCCAGCAGGCTCTCATCGCCCGAGTTTCCCGCCACGACACAGGCATTGCGCAACAGCCCGGCGAGCTTCACCCGCTTGATCGCCGTGCCGCGAAACACCTCCGCAAACCGCGCCGGCGTCAGCTCCAGCAGCTCGCGCAGCGGAAGCTCCGCGATTTCGCCGCGCGCCTCCAACAGCACGCTCCGCGCCGTGCGTGCGAAGCGGTTCCACGGGCACACCTCGAGACAGATGTCGCAGCCATAGATGCGCGCGCCGATGCCCGGCCGCAAGTCACGCGGGATGATCCCGCGGTTCTCGATGGTTTGGTACGAGATGCATCGCCGAGCATCGAGCACGCCCGGCCGCGGCAGCGCGCCTGTCGGGCACGCGTCCATGCACCGCGTGCACTTGCCACAAAGCAGGCCCACGTGGCTTTCGCCTTCCGGCTTTGGTTTTTCGATTTTTTTCCTCAACGGCGCGTCCGGCGCGAATTCCCCTTTCGTCAGAATCGACGCGAGAAACAGCCAGTTTCCGAAACGCCGGGAGATCAGCATCGTGTTTTTGCCGATGAAACCCAGTCCCGCGCGCGCCGCCCAGCCGCGCTCCAGTACCGGCCCGGTGTCCACATAATAGCGGTAGTCCGCGCTGCTCGCGCCGAAAATTTTTTCGATCGCCTTTCCCGCCGCCACCAGCCCCGCCTTCAGCGTGTCGTGGTAATCATCGTGCAGCGCGTAGCGCGCCCACACCGGCTGCGCGGCGCCTTTCGCCCCTCGCTTTTCATCGCGCCAGTAATTCACCCCCAGCAGAATCACCGACTGCGCGCCCGGCAGCACAAGTTCGGGATGCGCGCGCTTCTCCGCCGTGCGTTCCATCCACGCCATGTCCGCGTGCCAGCCCGCGGCAAGCCACGCGCGCAAGGCCTCCGCACCCGGCGCCGCGCCGGCCACCCGCGCAAACCTCACCTCGTCGAAACCGAGGGCATGCAGCTCCTGCCGCAACTCCTCCTGCCGCGCGTCGGCACTCATGGTTGTTTTTCCGCCCGGCCGAAACCCGCCGCTTCGCGCCGGTAGGCGCGCATCACGTGGTTCACGATGTCATCCAACGGCCGCGCATCGGTGAGGATGATCGTGCCCGCCCGACGGTAAATCGGCTCGCGCTGCGCATAGAGCTCGCTCAACCGCGCCTCGGGATTTTCCACGTTGAGCAGCGGACGGTGCGAAGTGCCCGCCGTGCGCTCCAGGATCGTCCCGATCGACGCCTGCAGGCAGATGACCACGCCCTTCTTCTGCAGCAGTTCCAGCAGGCCCGGCGGTGTCACCAGCCCGCCCCCACAGGCCACGACCGTGCGTGACGACGGATGCCCCCGCTCGATAAATTCACGCTCCAGCGAGCGAAACACCGCCTCTCCCTCCTCGGCAAAGATGCGCGCCACCGGCTTCCCACGCAGGCGTTCGATTTCGTGGTCGCTGTCAAGCAAGGCAAACCCCATCCGCTGCGCCGCGATGCGGCCGACCGTCGTCTTGCCCGTGCCCATGAAACCGACAAGATAAAGATTGGCGTCAGACATGCTCATGAGTGGTGTCATGAACTATCGCCCTTCGGCCCGCGTTGCCAAACTAGAAAAATTTCGGCCGGCGCTTATTTGCGTTTCATTTCATTGCCGGCCAGCCATGTTCACCATCAGCGGCATCGCCCGATCCATCCCATGAAGCTTCACGTCTCCCACCTCACGCGGTATGATTATGGGCAGAAGGTCCACTTCTCGCCGCACCTGCTCTACCTGCGCCCGCGCGAGACGCCGCTCCTCCGGGTAAACAGTTTCAGCTTCAACATCGCACCAGAAGCCAAGCTGGTCTGGACGCGCGACTCGCACGACGTCTTCCTCGCCTGGGCCTATTTCTGGGCGCCGGCTGCGGCCTTTAACATCCGCAGTGAATCCGAAGTCGAGACGTTCGACACCAACCCCTTCGATTTCATCCTCAAAAACTACGCCGTCAAATTTCCCTTCAACTACGAGCCGCTCGAAAAATTCAACCTCGCGCCGTATCTCGCCCCGCCCTTCGCCGAGACCCAGACCCTCCTCCGCCGCTGGCTCGACGAGCACTTTATCGACCGGCCAGCCGAGACCACGCCCTTTCTCAGCGCACTCAACCAGCTCCTGCACAGCACCCTTCATTATGTCTCCCGCCACGAGACCGGCATCCAATCCTCGCGTCGCACGGTCGAGCTCGGTTCCGGTTCTTGCCGCGATTATGCGGTTTTTTTCGTGGAACTCTGCCGCACGCTGGGCCTCGCCGCGCGTTTCGTCAGCGGCTATCACTACGACCCCGAGCCGGAAAGCCCGGCGAATAACAGCATGCACGCCTGGGTCGAAGTTTACCTGCCCGGCGCCGGCTGGAAAGGCCTCGATCCGACGCATGGCCTCTGGTGCGACGACTCGTTTGTGCCCGTCGCACACGCCGCGGTGGCCGAAAGCGTCAACCCCATCCAAGGCAGCTACTACAGCCCCGTGCTCGTCCCCGCAAAACTGACCGCCAGCGTGCTGGTTGAAAACCGATCTCCTTAAGACAATAAAAACTTCCCTGAGATCGGCCGGACCGCCACGCTGCTAGGTTACTGGCCGGTCGCGGCGCACGACCCACCGGTTGTCGAGCCGCTGCGAAAAGTCGAGCGGGTCTCCGACTCCCACGGCACCGCGCGCCACTTGGTAGGCCCACACCTGGAGGTAAGTAAGATTGGCGCCGCCATAAATTGTGGAAAAGGCCCCGTCCACGGCGTCCATCCCGCACGAGACCTTGACCCGGCCGATCCGAGGCAAGTGGAACCGCGGGTCGGTCGTGAACCACTGCCCTCCGAGATAGACCTCGGCATAGGCATGAAAATCCATGTGGTTTTCGGGATCGGGAAAACCCACGTCGGGAAGGTGCCCGGTCACATAACGCGCAGGCAGGTTGAACGTGCGGTTAAGCGCAACGGCGAGATGCGCAAAATCGCGACAAACGCCATAGCCGCGTTGCAGCACGTCCCACGCCGAAAGTTCGGAGCCCCCGGAGCCGTAACGATACTCGATGTTCCCGTGCAGCCACGCGCTGATGGCTTGCACCCGCGGCAAACCATGTTCGACCTGGCCAAATTTTCCCCAGGCAAAGTTCGTCAGTTTGTCGGAATCGCAATAGCGACTGGGCAGCGTGTAGCGGAGAAGCTCGAACGGCAGCTTGACCGGCGTTGCCGCCGTCGTATCGGCAAGGTCGTGGTTGTCCGGCTGCGACGACACCGCGACGATGGCGTCGTGACGGAACAGATTGGAGCCGGGCGCGAGGATCACCCGGCAAACCCGGTTGCCGTGGCTGTCCGTGAATTCCTCCACCGGCAGATTGTTGCCCAGCCCGAGCGAGAGCGCTTCGGCGAGCACGACATGGTTGCGGTCAAACTGGGGCTTGAGATTGAGCAGCAGTGAAGCCGTGCCCGTTGTCTCATAAACCAGGCTGCATCCGACTCGGAGCGTAATGTCGAATTTCGGAGACAGGCCAGTGGACAACAACATTGAGCCATCAATTGACTCCACGTCCGGCCGGTTGCAACCGGGTTTCCTTCTTTCCGGGTAGAAAGGCCAATTTCGACATCCAGTTTAGAGCAGATTAATCAAACTGTAGCCGGATTAGCTCTTGGTTTGTCATTTTGAACCCGTTCGATAAACTCAGGGCCTGAGCCTGTCGAATCGGCGAAGTGAAGAATCCACTTGGACAGCGCCCACACTGAAACTGCGACGGCCAAAGGTCACGGCTCCGGCTCGACGGTCACCCCGACACTCAGGCTGTGCCCGCCCCCGCCGCCAAACACGCCCCGCGTCGGACTGACGTCCGCGTAGTCGCGTCCGCGGGCCACCACGATGTGGCCCATGCCCGTGAAACAGGTGTTGGTCGGATCGTAGTCCGTCCAGCCCACCTCGGGGACGAATACGGAGACCCACGCATGCATCGCATCCGCGCCGCGCAGGCGCGGCTGGCCCGGTGGCGGGTTGGTCAGCAGGTAGCCGCTGACATAGGCGGCGGGCAGGCCCTGCTGGCGGACGCAACTTAGAAAGAGATGGGCGAAATCCTGGCAGACGCCCCGGCGGGTCTGCAGCACTTCGGTGAGCGGGGTACTGACATCGGTGGCGGTGGGATCGAAGGTGAAACTTTCACCAAAATTTTTTCCCAACGCTTCCATCCAGTCCAGCAAGGGAGTGTCGGCCTCGAGGCCATCGGCCAGGGCGGCGGCGGCGGGGAGCAAGGGAATCCGGGCGGTGGCGTGGAGATATTGTTCCAGCTCAAACTGCCCCCGTTCGCGGACCAGGCTGGCCACCTGGGTGCGCGCGGATGCGAGGGGCAGCGTGATACCCGGCAGCGGCCGGACATCCGCGTTGCGGCGGACGGTGCTGTGGCTGGTGATCTTCATCTCCATGTGCGGCTCGCAGAGGGAGAAAAAATGCCGGGTGTTGCCGAAATAGTCCGTGCGCGATTCGAGGTCGGACGCGGCGGGTGAGATTTCGAGTTGGAAATCGAGACACTCCTGCGCCGGTTCGTTGCGGGGTTGCAGTTGCAGCATCTGCCAGGCGGCGGTCGCGAGTCCGCGGTGGCGGCAGGTCGTGTGGTGGGTGACGCGGAGGTTGGGCATGGCGGGAATCCGGCTTACAGGGGGCTGGCGTGCGAAAAATAAATCTGCGTCAGCTGGTTGCTCATGCCGGCAAAATCTCCCTGCAGGGCGATGAAGGTGCTCTGGGCAAATTCGGGGTCGACCGCCAGTTTGCCGAGGTCGGTCAGGCGCACATCGCTCAGCATCCGGAACGCCAGGGTGCGTAACTCGCCCACCGCCACCGGCGCAAGCGCCTCGGGCAGCGTGCCGAGATCGACGTTGATGCGTTCGATCTGGAAGCGCAGGCTGTGCGGGTTTTCGTTCGAGAGGAACAGCCAGTCAAGCGCGGCCACGGCATCGAGAGAGCCATGGAACACGGTGCGGTAGGTAAAGAGGCTGTCGGCGAAGTGCAGCAGGATCTGCAGGCGGAATTCGGTGGGGGCATTGCCGTCGGACGGGTGCAACATTTCACGCAAAAGGGCGAGGCGTTGCTGGCCGCGTTCAAGACGGCGGCCAAGGTTGAGGAAGCGCCAGGCAGGATCACGCGGCATGGCCTCGGAGATAACGCCCTCGAACGCGGTGAACTGCTGGCGCAGGACCGCGCAGGCCGCGGGGTCAAAGACGGCCTGCCGGCGCCGAAGCCGGCGCAGCAACGGCCGGGATTCGGGCGGAAGCTGGACCTTGATGCGTTCGAGCAGGCCCGCGAAATTATCCAGGTTCGAAGCGAGGGAGCTGTGGCGGGTGCGATCCGCCGCCATGCGCCTGACCAGCGCCGTCTGTTCCTCCAAGGTCGTGTCAGCGGGCACTTGGGTCTCTTGGGCGCGGAGCACGAGCCGCAGGGTATCCGAGGCCACTCCGGGATCGAGGACGGCGATGTCATCACGTTGCAAAGGCTCGATCTTTTCGAGCTGGCGGACAAACTGGCCGCAGCGTTCGAGATAACGGCCGAGCCAGAAAAAATTATCCGCCATGCGGCTGGGAGTGGAGACGGAGCGTCGCAATTCCTCGATCGTGTACGCGGGCGACGGTTTGATTAGGCCCGGTTCAACCGGGGCTTCGCCCAGCACCCAGATGTCCTTGCTGATGCTGCCCTGCTGGAGGGAGACGATCATGTCTTCGCCCTTCGGGTTGCAGCGGGCGAATCCCCCGGGCATCAGCAGATAGTCGCCCTCGTGCGCGGTGAGGAAAAACCGGGTAATGAAAGGCATCGGGCGGAGCGCGCCCTCGTGCCAGCCGGGCGTCGTGCCATGAAACACGCGCTCCTGGCCGCACCACGCCCAAGGCTGGGCCCGGATCTCGTCGGCGAGCGTGGCCCGAGCGGCCTTGCCCAGACGGGCGCCATAACACGGCGGCGGGGTGGTCCGGCTGCGGAAGGTCGGCTTGATGACGAGATTCGGCAGCTTGTTCAGAATGTAGTCAAGCGGCCCGCTTTGACCGCCCCACCAGGTGGCCGCGCTGGGCAGGAGCAGTTCCTCGCCGAGGATGCGCCGGCACAGCGGCTGAAGGAAAGCGAGGAGCGCGGGCGTTTCCAGGGCGCGGGCACCCAGTTGGTTGGCCAGGGCGACCTGGCCGCCTTGGGCCACCTGGACCAGCCCGGGCACTCCGAGCAGCGAGGAGCTGTCGAGTTCCAGGGGATCACAAAAATCCGAGTCAACGCGGCGAATCAGGATGTCGGCGCGTTTCAATCCGTCCACCGTGCGGAGAAAAACCTGCCGGTTGCGCGTAATGAGATCCTCGCCCTCGACCAGGGTGTAGCCGAGGTAGCGCGCGAGATAGGCCTGTTCAAAATAAGTTTCGTTGGCCGGCCCCGGCGAGAGGAACGCGATCTCGGCCGAATCGCAATGGGGCGAAAGTGCCTCCAGCGAGGCGCGGTAGTCGCGGAAGAACTGGTGGAGCCGCTCCACCGGCGCGCGCTGAAAAATATCGCTCAGGGCCTGTCGGGCGATGATGCGGTTTTGCAGCGAGTAGCCGAGGCCGGAGGGCGCGTCGAGCCGGTCCTCGATCACCCACCATTGGCCGTCGGGAGAACGGGCAAGATCCACGGCATAGGTGTGGAGGAAGGGACCCTCCCGCTGGCCCAGCCCGGCGCAGGCGCGCAGAAAATGCGGACTGGCCATGGCCAGCTGGGCGGGAAGCAATCCCTCCCGCAGCATATTTTGCGGACCATACAGGTCGCGCAGCAGTTCATTCAGCAGGTGGGCACGCTGGCGCAGGCCGCGGGTAAGCTGCGTCCATTCATCCGCACCGATGAGCAACGGCACGGCATCGAGCGGCCAGGGCTGGGCGCCAGCCTGCTCGCCGAGATAGATGTTCATGCTCACATCCTGCTCGATGATGGCACGGTGGCAGGCCTCCGTGGCCGCATTCAGCTTGGCGGCGGGATCGGCGCCGAGCAGGTCGAAGAAGTTTTCCCACGGCGCGCGCAACTTCCCCGCCGCATCCACACACTCGTCGTAGCGGCCCGGTTTCCCCGCATATCTGAGTGAGGCAAAACGGGCGCTGGGATTGGAAACGGACATCGGAGAGTCGCGGTTGAAAAACTAATGCGTCAGATTAGGATTGGCAACGGTCAATTCGGGGTGATGCAAATTTTGGCAGGTCCGGCACTGCGCCCTCGCCGCCGGTTAGCCTCCGAATATCAGCGCCGGGCAATGCGGTTGGGTTCCCGAAGGTCGAGGGTGAACGGCAGGCCCGGCGCAATTTCCCGGGGCAGGTTGAACGGAACGCCGCCGGGCGTGTGGCCAAAGGGAATGAAACGGGCGAGCCGGCGGCTCTCGGCCTCATAGGAATTCACCGGGAACGTCTGGTGGCTGAGGCCGCCGGGATGCGCGACGTGATACACGCAGCCGCCGAGCGAGCGCTGGTTCCAGGTGTCGACGAGGTCGAACGTCAGCGGTGCATGCACGCCGATGGTGGGTTGCAGGCAGTTGGGGGGTTGCCACGCGCGGTACCGCACGCCGGCCACGCCTTCGCCATTCACGCCGGTCGAATGCAGCGGGATGCGGTGTCCGTTCACGGCGAGGGCAAAGCGGTCGCCGCTGAGACCGCGGGCCTTGACCTGCATGCGTTCGAGTGAACTGTCCACATAGCGCACGGCACCGCCCGCCGCTCCTTCCTCGCCCAGCACATGCCACGGTTCGAGCGCGGTGCGCAGCTCGACCTCGATGTCGCGCTGGGCGAGATCGCCGATGCGCGGGAAGCGGAACTCGAAATGCGGCGCGAACCAGTCGGCCTGGAAGGGATAACCTGCGGCGCGCAGGTCGGCGATGACATCGGCGAAATCCGTCTGGCAGAAATGCGGGAGCATCCACCGGTCGTGGATGTCGGTGCCCCAGCGGACGAGGTCGTTTTGGTACGGTTGCTGCCAGAACTTGCTGACCAGGCCGCGCAGCAGCAGGTGCTGGGCGAGGCTCATCTGTGCATGGGGCGGCATTTCGAAGGCGCGCATCTCCAACAATCCGAGCCGGCCGGCGGATGAGTCGGGTGCATACAGCTTGTCGATGCTGAACTCGGCCCGGTGGGTGTTCCCGCTGGAGTCGGTCAGGAGGTTGCGGAACAGCCGGTCAACCAGCCAGGGCGGGCACGGGCTGCTGCCGCCGACCTGGCGCTCCATCTCCTTGAAGGCGATTTCCAATTCGTACAGGCTGTCGTTGCGCGCCTCGTCGATGCGCGGGGCCTGCGACGTCGGCCCGATGAACAGGCCGGAAAAGAGATAGCTGAGCGAGGGGTGATTCTGCCAGTACGTGAGGAGCGAACGGAGCAGGTCGGGCCGGCGGAGAATCGGGGAATCGGCGGGGGTTTCGCCGCCCAGGATGATGTGGTTGCCACCGCCCGTGCCGGTATGGCGGCCATCGACCATGAATTTTTCCGTGCCCAGCCGCGTCTGCCGCGCTTCCTCGTAAACCGTGGTCGTGCGCTCGACGAGCTCATCCCACGTCTTGCTCGGGTGCAGGTTGACCTCGATGACGCCGGGATCCGGGGTCACCGCGAGTTTGTTGAGCCGCGGATCCTTCGGGGGCGTTTCACCCTCGATGATGACGGGCACGCCCATTTCGGTGACGGCGGTTTCGATACCTGCGACCAGGTCGAGATAATCCTCGGTGGTGGGCACCGGCGGCATGAAGACATGCAGGCGTCCGTCGCGGGGCTGTACGCACAAGGCCGTGCGGATGATATTGGGCGCGCTTTCGCCCGGCCTGGGCCGGCGGGTGGGATCAAGGTCCGGCGGCAGCTTGGGCTCGGGAGCCGCGAGTTGCTGGGCCCGCTGGCCGGGGCCAAAACCGGGCCGGGTGGGCTCCGCCGCACCCATGCGGAAATGCTGGCCGCTTAGCTCGGGCCGCAGGCGGTAGGGAAAATCCTTGGGCAACGCGCCGAAGCTTTGCGACGGATCCTGGGGCCAGTTCCACGGGTAATCTTTTTCGGCCACCCAGGGAATGGAGTCGATGGGCAGGCGCAGGCCCATCGGTGAATCGCCGGGGATGAGCCAGAGGGTGTCGTCGTCGCGCAGGAACCATGCGCCCGACATCCAGCCTTGTTCACTGCCGTGACTCACCCGCTTGATCGGCAGGGTGTATCCCGCAGGTTGGCCCAGTCCATTTTGGAACAGCCGCGCAATGCGCTCGCGTTCCAGTTTGTCCTTCAGGTTGGATTTTTCGGGCGTGACGTTCGACGGCAGCCGTCGCTCCTTCCACGTGTAGTAGAAAACGTCTTCATAGCCGGTCACGACATGTTTTGGGTTGGCGCCGATGACTTGGGCGATGCGGGTCGCGAGCTCCTTCGCCTCCTTCGGGCCGTGGCCGTAATTGCGCGCTTCGTCCGCGATGAGGTCTTCGTCCTTCCAGATGGGCACACCGTCCTTGCGCCAATAGGCGGCCAGGGCATAGCGCGGGAGCGGCTCGCCCGGGTACCACTTGCCCTGGCCGTAATGCAGCAGGGCTCCGGGCGTGCATTTTCGCCACAAGCGCTTGATCAGCTGGCCGGAGAGATCGCGTTTCTGGTGGGAAACAGCGGTGAAGTTCCATTCGGGGCCGTCCGGATCGTCGATCGAGACGAAGGTCGGCTCGCCGCCCATCGTCAGACGGACATCGTGTTTCGCAAGGTCGGCGTCGATGGCATGGCCGAGGGTGGCGATTTGCGACCACTGTTCATCGGTGTAGGGCTTGGTGACGCGCGGCGACTCGTAGATCCGGGAGACCTCCATCTCGAAGCCGAATTCAACCCCGGCTTCTTCTACTCCACCGGAAATGGGCGAGGCGCCGGAAGGTTCGGGCGAACAAGCAAGCGGGATGTGCCCTTCACCGGCGAACAGGCCGGAGGTCGGGTCGAGACCGATCCAGCCCGCGCCGGGCAGGTAGACTTCGCACCACGCATGCAGGTCGGTGAAATCTTTTTCGGCACCCGAGGGACCATCGAGGGACTTCACGTCGGGCTTCAACTGGATGAGATAGCCCGAGACGAAACGCGCGGCGAGGCCGGCGTGGCGGAGGGTGTTGACCAGCAGCCAGGCGGAGTCACGGCACGAACCGCTGCCTTTGATCAGCGTTTGTTCGGGCGTCTGCACCCCGGGTTCGAGCCGGATGACGTATTTGACCAGCCGGTTGACCTGGCTGTTGAGCGCAACCAGGAAATCGATGGCGCGCTGCGGCTTGAGGTCGAGCGAGGCAATGAGCTCGGCGAACCTGGGCTTGCGCGGGTGCTTGCGCAGAAAGGGCGTGAGCTCGACCGCGAGTTTCCTTTCGTAAGTGAAGGGAAATTTCTCCGCATAGGGTTCGAGGAAGAAATCAAACGGATTATAGACCGCCATCTCGGCGACGACATCGACGGTCACGGAAAAATGGCGGACTTTTTCCGGGAAGACGAGGCGGGCGAGGTAGTTCGAATGCGGATCCTGCTGCCAGTTGAGAAAGTGGTCGGCCGGCTCGACCTTGAGCGAGTAGCTAAGGATGGGCGTGCGGCAATGCGGCGTAGGCCGGAGGCGCACGACCTGCGGGCCGAGGGCGACCAGACGGTCGTAACTGTAGGAGGTTTTGTGGTGGAGGGCGGCGTGAATGGCCATGGAATACCCTCTCTAGCAGGAGCCGGGCCGGCTGACACGCCTATAGCAGAAGCCGGGCCGCCGCACTCCACCGGCGACCCTTCATGATGCGAAAGTCAGGGGGATTTGGGCGGGCTTCATCCGCCCACCGCGGTGCACGCAACCGTCGCCGCGCCGGTAGGTTTTCCCGCCTGCGCTTGCAGCAGTTCGTGCTCGAAACAGGCCACGATTTTATCCCAGGTGATGTCCAGCGCCGCCGCCCGCGCCGCCGCCCGCAACGCCGGCCACGACCCGCGGTCGGCGAGCAATGCTTCCGCCGCGGCGAGGAACACGCCCGCCTCGCCCAGCGGCACGGTCGCACCGTTGACTCCCGTCCGGATGTGCTGCCGCGCCGCCGCATAATCGAACGCCAGCACGACCAGGCCGCTGGCCATCGCCTCGGTCACCACGTTGCCGAACGTCTCGGTCGTGCTCGGAAACACAAATACGTCCGCCGACGCATAGTGCGCGGCCAGCTCCGGGCCGCGCTGCATGCCGGCAAAACAAAACTGCGGAAACTTTTTTTCCAGCGCCGGGCGCTCGGGGCCGTCGCCCACCAGCACGCACCGCGCGCGCGGCTCGGTTTTTTGCATCAGCAAAAATGTCTCCACCACCAGCCCGAGGTTTTTTTCCGCCGCGAGGCGGCCGACATACACAAACACCGGGTCGCCCGGGGCCGCGCCCCAGCTGGCGCGCAGCTGATCGCGGCGGTTGCCAGGCGAAAACAAATCCGTGTCCACGCCGCGGGCAATGACCACCAGCCGGGCAAAATCGTGGGCGGTGAGCTGCGCCCGCAGCTCATCCGTCGGCACCATCGTGCACACCGTACGATTGTGAAACCAACGCAAATAGGCCATGATGGTGGCGCGCAGTTTGTTCAACCCGTAGTGCCGGCCGTAATGCTGGAAATTGGTGTGAAAACTCGACGTCACCGGCAGCCCGAGCCGCCGCGCTGCGCGCAAGGCCGCCAGTCCGAGCGGCCCCTCGGTCGCCACGTGCACAATGTCAGGCGGTGCCGCGGCCCAGCGCCGGCGCAGCGCACCCCACACCGGCAGTCCCATTTTCAGTGTGTGATAAAAGGGAATGGGCAGGCCGGGCACCAGGAATTCAGAGACCAGAGGACAGAAGGCAGAGGACCGCGGGCGGAAACTGGAGCGCAAAAGCCTATCTTCAGTTCCGACCTCTGCCACCTGGCTCCTGATCTCTGATTTTTTTCGTCTGGCCTCTGGCTTCTGGCCTCTGGCTTCTGCCCGCTGCCGCGGCCGCACGACCTCGACCTCATGGCCGCGTGCGGCAAGGCCGGCGACGAGCCGGCTGAGGGTCATGGCTACACCGTTGACCTCGGGCGGATACGTCTCGGTAACGAGGGCAAGTTTCACACGTGTCAATCCATAGAGGGTGTTTAAAAACCCTATTATGATTCCTGCTCCCCTTGCGCCGCTGCGGCAATGCTAATGCGGGTGCGGCATGTTACATTCTCGTGCCGTGCTTCCAGGCAAAAAAAAGCCCCCGGTGCGATGACCGGAGGCAGGAAAAGCGTGCGAAGATGAAGCTTACTTTTGCGTGGCATCCGTCGGAGCCGGGGCGGGAGCAGCCGCAGGGGCATCCTTGAAACTGAGCAACTCGACATCAAAAACGAGGGTGGCGTCCGGTGCCATGCCACGCGGAGGGTTCTCTCCATAAGCAAGGTTGCCGGGGATATAGAGACGGATCTGGCCGCCTGCGTTGATTTTTTGGATGCCTTCCGTCCAGCCAGGAATCACCTGGTCAAGCCCGATATCGACGGGGCCGGGCGGGGTGTGCTTCGTCGTGCTGTCAAAAACGGTGCCATTGAGGAACTTCCCCGTATAGTTGACCTTAACGATTTGGGTTGGCTTGGGATAGTCGCCGGTGCCGGGTTTGATAATTTCGTAGCACAGGCCGTCGGGGAGCACGACGACATTTTTGTTTTCCTTTAATTTTGCAAAAAACGCCGTGCTCTCGGCCGCGTTTGCCTGCTTGAGCTTGTCGGCATACACTTGGTTTTTCTCCTGCATGTATTTGCTGAGCGCCGGGCCGATGACCTTGATGTCGTAAGGTGCCTCGCCCCCACTGGCCGCAAGCTGGATGCCATGCACGATGACATCGGTCTGCGCCGGGGTGAAACCGAGCTCGGACAAACCGGCCTGTTTGCCAAGATACCAGCCATACATTTCGAGCAATTGCTTCTCGGTGAACTGTGGCTCCGCGGGCTTGGCCGGCTCCGCGGCGGGCTGGCTATCGGTGCCAGGCAGATTAAGTTTTAGGTCGTCGGCCGCCTGGAGCGCAATAGCGCTGCAGCAGAGTCCGAGCAGGAAAACAGGGAGACGAAGGGTGGGTTTCATGCGGGTGTGTAGGGATGAGAAACGGCGGAAGGAAGTTTGTGCCGTGAATTTTTAAACCTGCCAATTCACCCCGGGAAAAGCAACCGCGAATTGCAAACGATATTTAACCGCAGATGGACACGGATGAACGCAGATGCCGTGGTCGAAAAGCTGGAAGCAAGAGGCCTCCGCCCCCATGAATATCCTGCTTTTTGTTGTCCCGGCCTTGATTGTATCCGCGTTCATCCGCGTCTATCTGCGGTTGGAAAAACCTTCATCCGTGGTTTTACCGCCCTTGCCAGCCGGGCCTCCACCCGCCACGCTCCGCCCTCCCATGAATCCCGATCAATTCTGGACCAGCCCCGACGGCCAGATTTTGCACATCAAAAACAAGGACGCCCACACCGTCGCGCTCACCCTGGCCTTCCGGCCGCGCAACGGTGGCGAACTGGAGTTCCTCCGCTCCCACCTGGCCCACCTGCATTTCACCGAGCGCAGCACGCTCGCGCGCATCGGCATCGAAATGATGCCTCACGGCGCACCCCTGGTTGAGGGCAACCGCCTCGTGCTGGAGGTCGATGCGTTCATGTTCGACCCGCATTTTTCCACCGCGGCCTTTTTCAAAAAACTCCTGCGGCCCGGCGTGCCGGCCGGCCGGCTCTTCTATGCGCCCGATGCGGCCAAGCTCTCCACCGCCATGATCTGGGAGGCCGTCAAGGACAACCGCCTCAAGCTCCCCAACACCATCTCCATCGATCGCTTTGGCCGCGTCTTCCTCACGCCGCACCAGGTGCGCTACACCCTCAGCCCCCGGCTCCAGCGCCCGGAATTCGAGCGCCTCGTCAGCGGTGAGGCCGGCCGTGGCTACCTCGACAAGGTCCAGGTGCGCCACGAGACCGACCTGCTTTCCATCCCGCCCCGCTCCGGCGTCCTCACCAGCTGCTCAATGTATTTGAAAGAGCACTACGTCGTGCTCAACCGCGGCGAGGGCAACTTCGGCATCCATACCGGCGCCGTCCTCCTCGACCCGGTGAAGACCTTCGGCACCAACATCATGCTCGAGATTTACAACACCGGCGACCAGCCCGTGGTGAATCCCTTTGTGTCCGTCGATATTTTCCGCGCGCCGGAGCCGGCCTCCGACCCGGAGTTTAAAACCCTGCTCAAAAAGCGCACCCGGCTGTCGGCCGCCGCCACGCAGCTCTACCGCTACCTCGACGAAAATCCGCCGCCCGACCACAACGGCCCGGCCCGCCCCAAGACCAAGATTTCCGTCAAGGGCCAGAGCGCCACGATGGAAAACCACTCGCTCTTTTTCAAGGCCGGCCAGGATTTCAAATCCATCGTCGCCGCCGCCGGCCGGCATTGCGGCCACCACACGCTCATCCAGGCCCTCGATGTCGCGCCCGACAACGCCGACACGCTGCTCATCGATTATTTTCCCAATCTGCTCGAACACATCGAACTCCTCACCCGCATCCAGCGGGGCAACCTCCGGCGCATCATTTTCCGCCAGCCCTCGCGCACCCACGGCTTTTTCTTCTCCGACAACGCCCACATCCGCCTCGAGAATTACTTCGCCATCGACCTCGACGTTTACTGGCTCAGCCCGGACCTGAACGACCTGTTCCTGCACACCTACAAGAAGGACCACGGGTTTTTCATCCGCGAGGAGCTGGTCAGGAAATTCGACGAGTCCACCATCCTCGCCTTCTACGGCTCCGCCATCGGCCTCGACCGGGCGCAGACCGGGCGCATTGCCGGGCTCATGGAAAAACTCACCGGCTTCATCGGTTCCAACATCGGCGTGCTCACCGGCGGCGGCGGCGGCGTCATGCGCCTGGCCACCGAGACCGCCCGCCACCAGGGCGCGCTCACCGGCGCATGTTTTCTCGAGATCGAGGCCCAGCGACCCGAGATCGGCGTGGATTTCTTCAACACCTTCCAGGAAAACTCGCGCCACTTCCGCCAAAAATGGTTCGAAGTCGCCGATTTTTGCATCTTCAACGTCGGCGGTGTCGGCACGCTCGAGGAAATCGGCATCGAACTTTGCAATCTCAAGCTCGGCATCCGCCCCCGCATCCCCTACGTCTTCTACGATGCGAAATACTTCAGCGACCTGCGCCGGCAACTCCGTGAAATGATCCGCACCAAACGCGCCCCCTCCTGGATGATGGACTACATCCTCTTCACCGACGATCCCGACGAGGTCGTCGCCTTCTATCGCCGCACCCTGAACGTACTCTGACTTACGCCGCCATGCCGATGTCACTGCCTCAATCCGTCCTCGTCGTCGGCTCCGGCGGACGCGAACACGCACTGGTCCAGGCGCTGCTCGCCTCACCCGCGCGCCCGCGCGTCATCGCCGCGCCCGGCAACGCCGGCATCGCCCTCGATGTGCCGTGCTTTCCCGTCGCAGCCGATCATGTCCCCGCCCTCGTCGCCCTCGCCCGGCGCGAAAAAATCGAATTTGTCGTGGTCGGCCCCGAAATACCGCTCGCCCTCGGCCTGGTGGACGAACTCACCGCCGCCGGCATCCCCGCCTACGGGCCGAAAAAGGACGGCGCCCGCCTCGAAGCCTCGAAGATTTTCACGAAGCAGATTTTGTTGAAATACAAAATCCCCACCGCGCCCGCTGGATTCTTCAGCGAATCCGCGCCCGCCCTCGCCTACCTGCGACCGCGCAAGATTCCCATCGTCATCAAGGCCGATGGCCTCGCCGCCGGCAAAGGCGTCGTCGTCGCGCAGACCCTCGCCGAGGCCGAGGCGGCCGTGCGCGACATGATCGAGGGCGGAAAATTCGGCGCGAGCGGTCGGCAGATTTTGATCGAGGACTGTTTGTTCGGCGAAGAGACCTCCCTGCTCGTCATCGTCTCCGGCCGCGACTACGTCATCCTGCCTGCCGCCCAGGATCACAAGCGGATCGGCGACGGCGACACCGGCCCGAATAC
Source organism: Opitutaceae bacterium (assembly GCA_035568935.1). Taxonomy (GTDB): domain Bacteria; phylum Verrucomicrobiota; class Verrucomicrobiia; order Opitutales; family Opitutaceae; genus DASRHD01. Next base: position 22,346 of record DATMNP010000003.1, read on the forward strand.
CGGCGGCATGGGCGCCTATTCGCCAGCCGAGGTCGTCACACCGGATTTGCTCGCTCGCATCGAGAAGGAAATCGTCCAGCCATCGGTCAAGGCGATCGCCGCCGAAGGCATCGATTTCCGCGGCACGCTTTTCATCGGCCTCATGCTCACGCCGGACGGCCCGAGCGTGATTGAGTACAACGCCCGCTTCGGCGACCCCGAAACGCAGGTCGTGCTCCCGCGCCTGGCCACCGATGTGCTCGAACTCCTCTGGGCCGCCGCCCGCGGGGAACTCGGAAAAATCAAACTCGCCGTGAACCCCGAGTTCGCCCTTTGCGTCGTCCTCGCCGCCCGTGGCTATCCCGACAGCTATCCCAAGGGCGATGCCATCACCTTGCCTGCCACCCCGAGCCTCCCGCCCGACACTTTTATTTTTCACGCCGGCACGGCCCAGGATGCCAACAACTCCATCGTCACCGCCGGCGGCCGCGTGCTCGGTGTCACCGCGCTCGCCCCGACGCTGCCGGAGGCCGCCAAACGCGCCTACGCCGTTTGCCATCAGGTTCAATTTGCATCAAAATACTTTCGCCGCGACATCGGTGCGCGACAGCTCAACCGTCTTTCTCCATGATTGTCATTCCGCGCCCTGCGAGAAATCTCGCCTTCGCCTTTTTTCTTTCAATCGGGTTGCTGCTAACCACGCCCTCCACCTGGGCCGCTGCACCCAGCGACCTCGGCCAGGGATTGCTTTACTGCCGCGTCCACGCGCTTCCCGCCGACCTGCCGGCCGCCAGCACGGGGCAATCCGCCCTCGTCCTCGACTTGCGCTATACCCTGGCCGATGGCACCGGTGCCACCGCGTTCTCGGCGTGGCTCGGCTTCCGCACCGCCGCCCACCCGGTATTTATCCTGGTCAACGCCGGCACCGGCCCCGCGCTTCTGCTCACGCTCGCCGCACGCCCGCTGCCATCCGGCGTCGTGGCCCTCGGACCGCCTTTGCCCGCCTTCACGCCCGACGTGCCGCTGAAAATTTCGCCCGACACCGAACGCCGCGCCTATGATGCGTTCGATCACGGCACCGCCATCGAGTCGCTGATCGTCGAAAAAATTGACAAGCCCCGCTACGACGAAGCCTCCATGGTCAAGGAACATGTGAGCGACAGCGAGCAGCCGGCGCCTGACGATGCGGAGGATGCCGCGGCCAAACCGGATTCTGCGAAGGACAAACCCGCCCCGCCGCCGTTGATCGATCTTGCGCTCCAGCGCGCCGTCCAGCTTCACCGTGCGCTCCTCGCACTCCACAAAATCCCCCGCGCCTAACCAGCTTTTGCTTTTCGCGCAAAAACCTATCCATTAGGGAGCCGATGCCAGCACCCGGCCATATCCTTACTATCTGCACCGCCAATATTTGCCGCAGCCCGATGGCTGAAGGGTTGCTCCGGCACGCGCTCGCCGCCCAGCCCTCACCGCTCAAACCGCTCCGGGTCGTTTCCGCCGGCGTGGCCGCACGCACGGGAGAGATGGTCACGGAATACTCCGTGCAGGCCATGAAAAAAGCCGGGATCGACATCTCCGGCCACCGCAGCCAGCCCATCACGCAGGAACTCATCGATGGTGCGCTGGCTGTGCTCTGCATGACCGAGGCTCACCGCGCCACGATCCCGCTCATGTTCGAGCGGCTTCCAAAAAACATTTTCCTCTTCCGTGAGTTTCTCCCTGAAAATGCCGAAAAGGAAATCGCCGATCCCTACGGCGGTCCCTACAAGCTTTACGAACTCTGCCGCGACGAGATGGTTGAGGCCATCCCCTCGCTGATCGAACAGTTTAAGAAACTGCTGGCCCGGCCGGCGGGGCGATGAATTCGGCTTTAACCGCGAATGGACGCGAATAAACGCGAATACGGCTGTTATTTAAAGTTTTGGGGAAGGATGCAGCTTCGTCGCTCCGTGCCGATCGACACCGAGTTTGACCTTTTCTTCAGCGCTTTACTGGATTCGCGTTTATTCGCGTCCATTCGCGGTTAAAAAAACTTTGCCTTGCGGCGAGTTTGCGCGAGCGTTGCATTTTCCCGCCATGCTTAACGCCACGCCGCTCAAGACCCTCGATCCGGAAATTTACTCGGCCATCTCCTCCGAGTTCGCCCGCCAGCAGAGCCACATCGA
>DATMNP010000004.1:0-25827 GCA_035568935.1 Opitutaceae bacterium
ATTTTTTGGAAAACCGCATTCACCTCGCCGTCGGTCAGGGTGCGGTCGGCGGCGCGAAACACCAAGGAAAACGCGAGGCTCTTTTTCCCCTCAGGCAGCCCCGGGCCTTGGTAAACATCGAACACATCAACCGATTCGAGGGCGAAAGCGCTGCCCTCCGCGGCACGGGCGGCCGCCGCCAGCTTGGCGCCGACTTCGCCCGCAAGCGCAGACGCATCGACCACGAGCGCAAGGTCGCGCAGCACGGCGGGGAAAAGACTGAAGTCGGCGTAGCGGCGGCGCGCGGCGGCGGCAGCGAGTTTTTCCGGCAGGATCGAGAAAATGCCGCAATAAATCTTACCCTCAAGGCCAAGCGTGCTGATCATGGTGAGATTGAGCATGCCGAAGCGCACGGTCCAACCATCGCGGATGATGTCGCCAGCGGTGGCGGAATGACCTTCCTGCCAGCCAAAATACGGCCCCGCCACCCGATCGAGCGTTTGGCACGACAGATCGACACCCGCGGCGGCAGCCAGGATTTCGACATGGCGCTTGGCGGTGTAGAAATCGGCCGGCTCGCGATGGAGCCAGGCGCGGCCGGTGCCGTTTTGCACCAGCAGGAACGCCACGCTGGCAGTTTCGAAAATTCGCCCGTCGCGCTCGACGAATACGCGGCCGGCCTCGAAGAGGCGTGAGACGGCAACGCCGCGCGACTGGTTGAGCTTGACCGTGTCGAGCAGGCCCATCGCGAGCGTGGAGCGCAGGTGGGACATGTCCTCGACCAGCGGGTTGGCCAGGGCGAGTTCCTGCGCGGAGGTTTGCGAAACCCAGGTTTGCAGTTCCGCGCGCGAACGCAGCGTGTAGCTGAGGCACTCATGGAAATTCTGGCCGACGAGGTACTCGGTGACGCGGCGGGTGAACCGCACCACGGGAGCATCATCCACGGGCAGCCCGGGCGCGACCACCGGGCTGGCGGGCACCTGGTCGGTGCCATGGAGACGCAGCACCTCTTCGACAAGGTCGATGGGGCGGTCGAGATCGCTGCGCCAGCTCGGAATCGACACCGTCCATTGCGGCCCGGTCATCGGTTCGTCTTCGCGCACGATTTTCAACTCGAGCGATTCAAACGCGGCCTTCATCTCGTCGGCGGGAATGTCGAAGCCGAGCTTGCGGCGGATAAATGCCGGGGTGATGGCGATCTCACGTTTCCATGGAATATCACCGCCCACTTTGTAGAGCGGGCCGACGACAGCGCCACCGGCGGTCTCGAGCAGGAGGTCGATGGCGCGGTGCGCGTCTTCAACCAGGGTGTGCGGATCGACACCGCGCTCGTAGCGGTAGGATGAGTCGGATGCGAGGGCGAGCCGCTTCGAGGTCCAGCGGATCGACTGCGGCTTGAAATAGGCGACTTCGAGCACGAGGTCGGTCGTGGTCTCATCGACTTCCGCGTTGGCGCCACCCATGATGCCGGCGATGACGAGGGGCTTCTCCGCGTCGGCAATGACGAGCATGCGCGAGGAGAGCGTGCGTTCCTTGCCATCGAGCGTGGTAAGCTTTTCGCCGTCAGAGGCGCGGCGGACGATGATTTTCCGGCCGCTGATTTTCTTGGCATCGAACGCATGCATCGGCTGGCCGGACTCGAGCATGACGTAGTTGCCGACATCGACGACGTTGTTGATCGGGCGAAGCCCGACGGCCTTGAGCCGCGCCTGGAGCCACGCCGGACTGGGCGCAATCTTCACGCCGGCGATGATGGTGGCGGTGTAAAGCGGGCAGTCTTCGTCGGCCTCGACGCTAACGGACGAGAGCAGATGCGGATGCGGCACGGCGCTGGGCGGATGGCCGTTGAATTTTGTCGGCGGATAAACCAGGTCGCTCTTGAGCCACGCCGCAAGCTCGCGCGCGAGGCCGAGGTGCGAGAGGCAGTCGGGACGGTTGGGCGTGATCTCGACATCGAGGACAACGTCGCCCTCCGGAAGCACCTCGTTGATGGGCGCGCCGAGCGCCGGGCGACCGTCGAGAATGAGCAGACCGGCGGCGTCCTCAGCAGCGCCGAGTTCCTGGGCCGAGCACATCATGCCGTCGGAAAGTTCGCCGCGGATTTTGGACTGCTTGATTTGGAAATCGCCGGGCAGCATGGCGCCGGGCAGCGCGACCGGCACGCGGTCTCCGACTTTATAGTTTTGCGCGCCGCAAACGATGGTCTTCACGCCACCGGCGGGGCCGATATCGACGGTGCAGATGGAAAGCTTGTCGGCATTGGGATGCTTGTTGCGCGTGAGCACTTCGCCGACGACGACCTGGCTGAGCTTGGGCGCACCGGTGCGGTGCACGCCCTCGACCTCGAAGCCGAGAAAGGTGATGGCCCGCGAGATCTCCTCGACCGAAGCGTCGAGCGGTTTGACGTAGTCCTTGAGCCAGTTGAGAGATATTTTCACGGAAGATTTTTAACAGAAGGCAACAAAGGTAACGAAGCGCTTACAGCAGATTTGCGCCAGGAAGAATAAGACGTGTAATCCCGTTTTTCAGGACCACTTCGTGGAAATTGATGAGCAGGCCGATCGGAATATCGAGCAGCTTCATGTAGCTAAAAAGCTGAGCTTTGTGGATGGGAAGAACTCGATCCACGGATTTGTTTTCAACCAGCAGGCAATCCTCAACCAGCACATCGAATCGAAGCGGTTCTTCAAAAGCCAAATCTTTGTATCGAATCCGAATGAGCTTTTGATTTGTCGCCATCAGATGGCGTAGGGACAACTCGTGCATGAAGCATCGCTCGTAGATTGATTCAATCAAGCCCGGCCCTTTATCGCGATGGACCTCGATGGCGGCACCAATTACCTCGCCACTCATGGTGTCAGCTTTGGCGTAGAGCGGATGCATATGAAAAAGCGCTTCGTTACCTTTGTTGCCTTCTGTGCAAATAAACCTTCAGGCAAACTGCCTGAGAAAACGCAGGTCGTTCTGGTAGAAATAGCGGATGTCATCGATGCCGTAGAGCGTCATGGCGAGGCGTTCGAGGCCCATCCCAAAGGCGTAGCCGCTCCAGATTTCAGGATCGTAGCCGACCGCCTCGAACACCGAGGGATCGACCATGCCGCAGCCGCCGATTTCAATCCATTCCTTGTTGACCTTGGGGAGATGCTTCGCGCTGAGATCGACCTCGAAGCTCGGCTCGGTGTAGCCAAAATAGTGCGGGCGAAAACGCGTCTTGGTGCCGGGACCGAGCAGCGACGTGAAGATATAGTCGAGCAGCGCCTTGAGGTCGCGCACGGTGACGTCGCGGTCAACGTAGAGGCATTCGAGCTGGTGGAAGTTGGCCGAGTGCGAGGCGTCGGTCGTGTCGCGGCGGAAACAGCGGCCGGGCGAAACGATGCGCAGGGGCGGCGGCTGCTGAAGCATGGTGCGGATTTGCACCGAAGAGGTATGCGTGCGCAGGAGAAAGCGCTCGCCGGGCGTATGCGGGACAATGTTGCCGAAGTGCGTGGTTTCGGGAAAATAAAATGTGTCCTGCGCGTCGCGCGCGGGGTGATCGGCGGGGGTGTTGAGCGCGTCGAAGCAATAAAACTCGGTCTCCACCTCGGGGCCGTCGGCGACGGCAAAGCCGACCTTGTGCAGGATGCGACACATTTCCTCGCGCACGAGCGTGAGCGGATGCCGCGTGCCCGGGCCGGCATCGGGCGAGGGCAGCGTGGGATCGATCGAGGCGCCGATTTGCGCCGCGATCTCGGCCTGGGCAATGCGACGCAGTGCGTCGTCGAGCAGCAATTGGAGCTGGGTCTTGGCCTCGTTGATGAGTTTGCCGAGCGCGGGGCGCTGTTCCTTGGGCACGCCGCCCATCTGTTTCATGAGCGCCGTCAGTTCGCCGTTGGGGCCAACGAGGCGGGCTTTGGCCGCCTCGAAGTCAGGCCGCGAGGACGGCGCGGCAAGTTCGGTGGCGGCTTTGGCGAGCAGCCCGGTAAGTTGGTCGTGCATGGAAAAGGTTTTTTACCACAGATTACACGGATGGACACGGATATTTGAGCGATCCTGAACAATTTCTGGCACGAAACAGGAAACTCATTCGTATATATCCGTGCAATCCGTGGTCACCAAAAAACAAAAAAGGACGGCGCCTCGAATTACGAGACCCGTCCTTGGAAAAGAAGGCGCATCGAAAACAGCACACCCCCTCGGGCGGCAATTTTAGTTTTTCAGTCTTTCAGCCGTTCAGCCTTTTTTTGCGGCGGCCTTGGCCTTCAACGCGTCCTGGGCTTGTGCGACCAGGGCTTTAAAGGCGATTTCGTCGCGCACGGCAATGTCGGCGAGGACCTTTCGGTCGAGCTCGATGTTGGCGGCGCGGAGGCCTTCGATGAAGCGGTTGTAGCTGAGGCCGGCGGCGCGGCAGGCCGCGTTGAGGCGCACGATCCACAGGGATCGCCAATCGCCTTTTTTCTTCCGGCGGTCACGATAGGCGTATTGCCAGGCGTGCTGGACGGCTTCCTTCGCATAACGAAAGAGCTTGGACTTGTTGCCGAAATAGCCCTTGGCGTATTTCAGCACTTTTTTGCGGCGCTTGCGCGACGCGGGGGAGTTAGTGACACGAGGCATGTTGGTTTTTTATTTTGGTCGTCGGCGGGTCGTCTCGTTAAGATTCACCCGCCTGGCGAAGTTAGGATTGCGCTGGGCTTTTGATCAAAGGCCGAACGGCAGGCAGCGTTTGAGCGGCTTGGCATGGCCTTCGGCCACCAGCTTGTCCTTTGAGGCGCGACGTTTTTGTTTCGTCGTCTTCGCGGCAAGCAGGTGACGGAAGCCCGGCGTGCGGCGCATCAGCTTCCCGCGGGCGGAAAGTTTGAAGCGCTTGGCGACGGATTTTTTCGTCTTTTGCATGAGTGGAGTGTTAAAAAGCACAGGGCATGGGCCCGATTGGCAAGGGGAATTTTGCAAAAAATCCCACCCTGGGCATGTTCCCGTGCCCGAGGCGGGAATTGCAGTTGACATCACCCGCCGGTTGCTGAGCTTTTTGTCCCTTACGGTTCTGTTCTGGCTTCCTAGCTCAATGGTAGAGCAGCTGACTCTTAATCAGTAGGTTCGGGGTTCGAGTCCCCGGGGAGCCACCAGCTCGCACGGCGCGGGCCTGGTTGAAAGCCCTTTCATTTTTTCCAAACTCTTTTATTAATTGAAACCTTGATTAATAAAAAAGCGCAGCGAGTTTCGCCGGCGTAGCTCAATGGTAGAGCACCTGTTTTGTAAACAGGCGGTTGCGGGTTCGAATCCCATCGCCGGCTCCATTCTGCAACGCTTGGCAAATTTGTCCTCTACTGCCCGATGGTGTAATGGTAGCACGAACGACTCTGACTCGTTCTGTCTAGGTTCGAGTCCTAGTCGGGCAGCCATTCGACGCGCTTCGCTTGCTCATGGCAGGCCATTTGATTTTAGCGCGGCGAATGCCCCGAGCGGAGTCGAGGGGCTTTCGACCTCGGCTTTTTCTGCGCTTTGCTTGGACCTCCGCTCATGGCAGGCCATCGGCGCGCAGACCGGAGTCGAATGCCCTGAGCGAAGTCGAAGGGTTCACGGGGCAAAGGTTCGATCCCCTTGAAATAAGTTCCCGTGCCGCACTCCACTTGCGAAAAACTTCCGTCCAGATCGGGGCTGGCGGGAACAAAATCTTTCTAGCATACGACAAAGATGTTTGACAGCGCTCGCGCAAATTTTCCAAGGTTACCTTTCTACTTCGCTTGATCTCCCCCCTGATTCCACCCCCTCTTCTTCAACGCGCGTGCCGCAGCCGTTGTTGCTCATGTCCACGGCTTGTGCCGAACAAATAGCTGGGCATAATGCAGCTAATACCTTGAGCCAAATAATAATTTTTAATTCCCTTTTTAGCACATTTGCTGCTTATAGCCCGCTTGGAAAATAACTTTAAAGAAATTTAAGCTTTCGCCCCAGTCCGTTCCCCCGCCATACCGATTCTCTCACTTTTTTCACTTTTCGAAACTTAACCTCTAAATCAACTCATACCCGAATATGATCACTCCCTGCCTCAACCTAGCCTTCCTGCTCGGCGACCAGTCACCGATGGAATTGTTCAAAAATGGCGGCCCCGTGATGTGGGCCATCCTGGTTATCTCGCTCGTCGGCTTCACCGTTGTGATCGAGCGGTTGATCTTTATCTTCCGGGAAAACGGCGCGCGCGAACACGAAGTCGTGGAAAAAATCCTTGAAAAGGTCGAGGCCCGCGACATCGACGGCGCCGTCGAGATCGGCCGGCAAAGCCGGGACTTCGTTGCCCGCATCCTGACCTACGCCCTTTCCAACAAGGATCTCTCGCTCTCCAACGCCTTCATCCGCGCGGCCAACCAGGAAATGACTCGCTTCAACCAGGGCCTCGCCACGCTCGACACCGTCATTACCGCAGCCCCGCTGCTCGGCCTGCTTGGCACAGTGACGGGCATGATGCGCACCTTCGGCGCACTGGGCGGAGGCGACGTTGGCGCTGCGGCCGGCCAGATCACCGGTGGTGTGGCCGAGGCGCTCATCGCCACCTGCTGCGGTCTCTTCATTGCCGTCACCTGCCTTTTTCCCTACAATTACCTCAACGCCCGCGTCGAGGAAGGAAGACATGAGGTCGATGACGCTTTCAATGCGCTTGAGCTGATCATCAAGAAATCCGAAACCGCCCCGCCCTTCCCGCAATAAGACCCGGCTGCGTTCGCCAAATTTCTCCCTTTCACGTCTGTATCATAATTACCCATGAGTGGAGGCTCCAGTTCCGGCGGCAAAAAAAAGCGGGCCCGCATCGAGATCATCCCGCTGATTGACGTCATCTTCTTCCTGCTCGCCACCTTTGTGCTGTTCACGCTTTCGCTGACCAAGTCGAACGGCCAGCCGGTGAAACAGCCCGACAGCGAGACGGGCGAGGCCCGCGATCCCAGTGGTTCGCACACCGTCACGATCCTGCCCGAAGGCGCGCTCGCATGGGACAAGGACCCGGTAAGCGCAACCGAGTTTCTGCAGAGGATCCAGGACTATCATCAGTCCGAGCCCGATGGCCGCATCCTGATCAACGGCGACGAGACCGCCCATTTCGCCGGAGTCATCTATGTGATGGATCAGGCCCGCCTGGCCGGCTTTAGGAAAGTTTTTATCGAGACCCGCACCAAGCAAAAGACGCACCACGAGGAATAGGCCGGCGTTTTTCCCTAAGTTTCTTCGGTTCTCCACGTTTAAGTTAACGACCAATCTTTTTCAAAAAATCATGCAAGGCGGAGTCTTCAAAACCACAGGCAAGAAAAAGGCGCGCATTGAGATCATCCCTCTCATTGACGTCATCTTCTTCCTGCTTGCCACCTTCGTCCTGTTCACCCTCTCGCTGCACCGGCTCTCCTCCGTGCCCGTTCAACTTCCTTATTCGAAGGCTGTTGCTGATAACACTCCACCGCCCAAGATACTTAAGCTGCAAATCTCCGAAGAGGACACGATCTTTTTTAATGGGGAGCCCATCCCCCTGAAAGAGCTTCGCTGGCGTCTCACCAGCTACCAGCAGGCTCACCCCAAGGATGTGCGCGTCCTTATCACCACCGATGACAAGGCTCTTTTCGGCCAAGCCATCGCCGTGCTCGACCAAGTCCGCCTCCTCAACATCGACCAGGTATCCATCGATACTTCGAGATCTTATCCGACTGGCCATTAAAATGCGTCGCGACACTCTCATTGCTTTTCTGCTTGTCCTCGGCATCCACGTCAGCGTGGCAATGGTGCCTCATCGCACCGCCAAACACGTGAAGGTAGAGGATGATGGACCCATGGTGAAGATCGTCATCCCTCCTCCTCCGCCGCCGGATGAGCCGATAAAAGAGCCCGAGCCGACGGACACTCCGGTAATCGCCCCGCCCGCCTTGGCCGACATACCCACCACCGTGCCGGTCGATGCCTTCGTCACACCGGTCGAGCCGCCCCCCCCCCAGAACCTGAACGTCGGCAACGTTAACATTAACGTTCAGCGCGCCAACCTCAAGAACGCAAAAATTTTCGACTTGGCCGACCTCGACCAGCAACCCGTGGAACGCTTTAGGGTGCCAATTAATTATCCCGCTTCACTGAGGGTCAGTGGCATCTCCGGCACGACGATAGTTGACTTCATTTGTGACCCTGAAGGCCATGTCCAGGATGCACATGTCAAGACCAGCTCCGGTTCCAATGAATTGGACCAAGCCGCCGTCGCCGGCGTTTCCCGATGGACATTCAAACCTGGCAGGAAAGGCGGACATGCCGTCAATGTCCGCATGGAAGTTCCCATCGGCTTCGATCTCAACGGCCAGGATTGATCCCATGTTTACCATCGCTTCACCCTTTTCCTCCTCCTTCCGTGTCCTGGTGCTGGCGGCATTTTTTTCCGCTGGCTTGGCCCCAGCCCGCGCCGACGATAAACCGGCCGCCGAGCTGACTGAGGCAACCGCTGACAAGCTGCAGGATTTGAAAGGCCTCGAAGATGCGAATAAAATGGACGAGGCCATGGCCTTGGTGGACTCGCTCCTGGCGACCGCTGGCTCCACCAGCTATGACCGGGCCATGCTTTCACAAATCAAGGCCACTTACCTTTTCCGAAAAAACGACCAAAACGCCCGCTTCGCCGCAATCGAAAACCTGCAGACTGCGCTCAATCTTTCCGACACTTACGGATTCTTCGCGGCCAAAGACTCCCAGCAATTGCGCTTCTATATTGCCAATCTCTGCTTTGAACGCGGATCCACGAGCAAGGATATGGAAGCTCAACGCGCCGACTACAACACAGCCCAGGCCAACATCGAGCGGTGGCTTGAGGTCGCCAAAACGGACCCCTCTTCCATCCCGCCTGCCCCCGACAGCCTTGAGAACTCCGAAATGTTCTACGCCCAGCTCCTTTACACCATGGCTCAGCTCGATTCGAAGCACATCGATGTTGACCTGGTCAAAAAGGCCATGGCCGAAACCGACAAAGCCCTGCGCTCGGCCGCCCGTCCCAATGACAACCTGTACATCCTGAAGCTGGCCACCCTGCAGCAACTCGGCGATTACGCTGACGCCGCCGACATTCTCGAGCTGATCATAAAGTCCAAGCCTGACAACAAAGCCTACTGGCAGCAACTCACGGCGTTCTATGCCTCCCTGGCCGGCGAGGCAGACAAGGCGAAGGACACAAAAAAGTCCTTTGAATACAATGTACGCGCCATTGTCACCATCGAGCGCGCCCATAAGTATGGGGCGATGAATGGGCCAGAAGAAAATTTCGAGCTATTCAGCCTCTATTTCAATATTGGCCAATACCAGCAGGGCACCGAGCTGCTCGAAACCGGCCTTCACGATGGAAGCATCAAGTCCAACCAGAAAAACTGGATGCTTTTGGCCGACTCCTACCAGCAAATGCACAAGGACTTGAAAGCCGTGGATGTCCTGCACGAAACCGCCAAGCTCTTCCCTGAAAGCGGCCAGTTCAACTTTCTTGCCGCGCAAATCCTTTATGGCCTGAACAAAACGGCCGAGGCGTTGGCGGACATCCAAAGTTGTGTGTCCCGGGATGGCGGGACAAAACCGGCGCAATCCTGGCTGTTCTACGCCTACTTGGCCATGGAGTTGCAGAAATTCGAGCTGGCCGGGCAAGCCGTGGAAAGCGCCGCCAAATGTCCCCATGGCCCGGACGATGACAAAACCATTGCCAACCTCCGCGACGCGGTACAATCCGCCATTGCCCAACGCGACTCTGCTTTCCAAAGAACCAGGTAACTTTCACCTTATTTCGCCATGAAGAAAAAATATATCTACATGCTCGTGCCGCTCTGCGGCGTGATCCTGTTTTCCCTGTTCTACATTCCCTTCGCGAACCATTATGACGAGCTCCAAGTGCAGAAGCACAAGCAGGAAGTTGCGGATCGGAATGAGAAGCTCGAGAAAGAGGCCGAGGGTCGGGCCGAGGCGAGCCGTTTGGCGAATGAAGCCGCGGCCAAACGAAAAGCCGAGCGCGATGCCAAGGCTGCGCGCGAAAAAGACGAGAAGGATGCCCTCGATGCCGCTGATGCGTTGCGGGTGAAAGCCTTCAACGACATGCAAAAATACGAACATGAAGTCACCGGGTTGATGAAGGACATCAAGCTCGAGAAAGAAGCCCTCACCCAGCTCCAGACCGACAAGGACGACGCCTTGAAAGAACAAGAGTTTCTCAAGACTTACGTCCAGCAAGCCGAGGCCAATCGCCAAGGCATCCTCAGCGTGCTCGACAGGCTGGCGGCAGCCGATAAAGCCCACGCGGACGATGCCGCCAAAAAAGCGTCCGGCAACAATTCCTAAGCCCACCTTCCATGAACAAATTCTATCTCATCGTCCCCATCGTCCTGCTCGGGGTCTTTTGCGTCTATTACCGGCAGTTCAGTGTGCAACAAGACATCATTGCGGCGGCGAAGGCCCATGATGCGGAAGTCGCCGCGGCCGCGGCCGCGCAAAGCAAGAAAGACGCCATGGAAAAGGCCAAAGCCGACCAGCAGGCACGCGAGCAAGCCCAGCACGCCGAGGAAGCCCGCCAGGAGGCCGAGCACCTCGCCAATTTTGAAGACAGCAAGCAAAAATTGGCCGATCAAACGGCAAATTATCAACAGGATGCCGACCGTTATGCAAAACAGGCGGCCGATCTCCAGGCCCAGCTTGATTCCCTGCAAGCCACCCACGAGCAGCTCGCGCGCGAACTCTTTGACCTGCAAAAACAGGTCGAACTGGCGAAAGTCGACCGGCGGAATGCTGACCTTGAGATTCAGCGCACCTACGACATGGTAACGCAGAAGATCGCCGCCAGTCCGCTGACTTACGCTCCGCCAACGGCCGCGACCCCTTAATCCCTGCCGTTTGCGGTGGCAAAACACGCCATCGCGTTAAAAGTTTGTTTTCTCCTTGCTGGCTAACCCAAGGCCTGCCTGCATTTTCGTTCTGCCCTTCAGGGGCGGAACCACTGTTCCAGAAGGAACAACCGTTATTGTCGGGGCGTAGCTTAGCCTGGTAGAGCGCTACGTTCGGGACGTAGAGGTCGCGAGTTCGAATCTCGCCGCCCCGACCATTTCATGCATCGCAATGCGATGCATGACACGCCGTAGCTCGAAGAGCGAAGGCGGGCCGCCTTGAACGTCCAACAGCGAACGCCCAATGTCCAATGTTCTACCCCAGAAACGGATTGAATTGCCGTTCGTTTTCCATCGTCGTCATCGGCCCATGGCCCGGGGCGACCACGGTGTTTTCCGGCACGGCGGCGAGGATGCGATGCAGTTGCTCGGCCAGCCGCTGCTGGCAAAAGTAGCCGCCGCCCACCGAGCCCGCAAATAACAGGTCGCCCGACACCAGCAGCGCCGCACCCGCACCCGGGGCAAGGACGCGCACGAGATAGCAGTTGTGCGCCGCACAGTGGCCGGGCGTGCTGAAAGCGGTCACCTCAAGATGGCCGAAGACACGCACCGCTCCCTCGGCCAGCGGTTCGGCGCACGGCGCGGCCGCCCCTTCGGGCACAAAGGCGCGGGGCGTTCCGAAAGCCTTGAGCGCCTCGCACAATCCACCGGCATGCTCGGCCTCGACATGGGTGAGAAAAACCGCGTCGATCTTCTTCACGGCGGCCGGCCAGGCCCTCCGCAACGATGAAAAATCGGCGCCGGCGTCAAACAACAGGCCGTTGTCGGCACCATGCCCGGTCACAAGATAGGCATTGGCTACCCCGATGCCATGCGCCATGTGCAGTGGATACACGCAAAACGGCAGCTGCCCGATCTCCGGCAGCGGATAGCGGCCGACCCCGAGCGCACAGAGACCGACTTCGTTGAGACCGAGCGCGGCGGCAATCCGGCGCAGTTCGTCACCCGTGAGATCGGAGCGGTAATCGATGGCATCGCGCAGGCGCGCCGCGTCCACTTGCGCGCGCTCGGCCAGCAAGGGCAGGGCGAGCCCGGCCTGGCGCAGGGCCTTCTCCAACACGTCGCCGAGTTCGTCTTCGAGTGGAGGCGCGGCGGTGACCATGGCCCCACCCTAGCAGAGGGTCGGACTTTGACAACACGGCGGTTAAACCCAAAGGCCGGAGCCATTTGTTGAGGAGCCCGTGGGCGAAGCCCGACTGGCTCCTAGGCGAAATCCCACGCACTGAAGAAATGTTTTTGTTTTTTTACCACGAAGCCTCAGCGTGGGCTGCATGGATGCAATGCAAACCGAGGCGCTCGAAATCTTCACCCGCACAAAAGCCCTTTTGCAGGGCCATTTTATCCTCCGCTCGGGGCTGCACAGCGCTCATTATTTCCAGTGCGCGCAGGTCTGCCAGCGCATGGACGCGGTGGAGCAGCTGGCGGGGTTGCTGCGGGCCAAGCTGGCCGGGCTGGGCTTCTCGACCGTGCTGGCGCCAGCCATGGGCGGGCTCGTCATCGGGCAGGAAGTGGCGCGCCAGGCCAAGGCCCGCTACCTCTTCGCGGAAAAGGAAAACAATGCGCTGGTGTTGCGGCGCGGCTTTGCGTTCGCGCCGGGCGAGCGCGTGCTGGTCGTCGAGGATGTGGTGACGCGCGGCGGACGGGTCCTGGAGGCCCTCGAGATCGTGCGTCGCGGGGGCGCGGAGCCGGTGGGCATCGCGATGCTCGTGGATCGAAGCGCCGGTATGGCGAGATTCGACGTGCCGGCGATTTCGCTGCTGGAACTGAGTTTTCCCACCTACCCTGCCGACCAGGTTCCCGGCTGGCTGGCAAAAATCCCGGTGGAAAAACCGGGGAGCTAGCGCGCTTGCGCGCGCAAATCCCAAACGCCAACGTCCAAACACCAAAAAAATTTGGGAATTAAAGCCTTCAACTTTGGCGCGATTCTCGGGTCGTGGCTCAGTTTGCCACAAACGATGGTAGGTCGGGGTTTATCCCCGACGTGTCGGGCGTAAAGCCCGACCTACCATTTTGCAAACTGATACACTACCGATTCTCGCCGTAAGTGGCTATTTTTGATCTTTGGGGGATTTGGCGTTTGAGGTTTTTATTTCACATCAACGAGCTGGAAGCCAAAGACACCGCGGAAGTAAACGAGGAAAAGATTGCGGCCGCTGACGAGCAGTTCCTTGGCGGACTGCACGCTGGCAACAGGCGTTCGGTTGATTTCGACGACGACGGCGCCACTCGCGAGATTGTCGCTGTAAGGTGAGTCGTCCGCCATATTGGTGATGAGCAGGCCGGCGACGCGATCGTCGATGTTGAGTTCGCGGCGTTTTTCATCGGTGAGCTTGGTCACCGTCACCCCAGGGAGAAGTTCGTTGTCGGCAATTTCATCCGAGAGCGTGCCGAGGGTGATTTTGAGCGTCGCTTCCTTGCCATCACGGGCGAATTTGATGGCGACCTCCGTACCGGGAGCAGTCTCGGAGATGAGCAAGCGCAAATCTTCCAGCGAATCCACGATCTTGTCGTTCAGGGCGAGAATGATGTCGCTGCGTTTGAGACCCGCCTTGGCCGCGGGGCTGTCGGGTTTCACGTCCGTGATGACAACGCCATGGGTGTCCTTGCCGACGCCAAGCTGCTCCGCAATTTCAGCCGTCAGGACGTCGGTGTTGACCCCGAGGTACCCGCGCGTGACCTTGCCCGTCCCGATGAGGCTTTGCATGATATTTGCGGCCAGGTCAATCGGGATGGCAAAACCGATGCCAATGTTGCCCCGCGAGGTGGAGATAATGGCGCTGTTGATGCCGACGACGCGGCCCTTGGCATCGACGAGCGCGCCACCGGAGTTGCCCATGTTGATGGCGGCGTCGGTCTGGATGAAATCCTCGTAGCCACCGACGTTGTCGAGCAGGCCAAGCTTATTCCGGCCGGTGGCAGAGACAATGCCCATGGTGACGGTCTGGCCGATGTTGAGCGGATTGCCGATGGCAAAGACCACATCGCCGACCCGCAGTTTGTCGCTGTCGGCCAGGATGACCGTGGGCAGGTGATCCGCCTCGATTTTAATGACGGCGATGTCCGTTTTAGGATCAGCGCCGATAACCTTGGCCGTGAGTTCGCGGTTATCGGGCAGCAGGACCTTGAGTTCATCGGCGCCCTCGACCACATGATTGTTGGTCAGGATGTAGCCATCGGACGAGACAATGACGCCGGAACCAAGGCCCTCTTGCTTGCTTTGGCGCTCCGGGGCTTCTTCATCGCCAAAAAACTGGCGGAACAAGGGATTAACCTGGAGGCGTTCGCGGATAATTTTTGTCGAATAAACGGAAACCACCGCTTTCTTCACCGGGTCGATGACATCGGCATAACTGGTAACGACGGGGGACTTGCCTTCGGAAACCGGCGTGGAGTCGATGTGCAGCACGGGCTTGGGAACGTCCTTGGCGGCGAGGAACAGCCCGGCGGCACCGATGGCCATAGTTGCAACTGCAATGCGGGAAAGAGATTTGGATTTCATGAGCAAACAATGACAAAACAGCGCGCCAAAAGGTTCCGCGCCGTATTTATCAGTCCCCTAAAACCCCTTGACCCGAAACAGGCTGGTGACGCTCTCGTTGCTGTGGATGCGCACAATCGCTTCGCCGAGCAAGCCGGCCACGCTGAGCACCCGGATGGGCAGGCCGCGCGGATCGATGGGAATGGTGTTGGTCGTGATGAGCTCGTCGATATAGCCCAGGGCCAGGCGTTCGTAGGCGATGGGGCTGAGCAGGCTGTGGCTGACGGCGGCGCGCACGCTGGCGGCGCCGCTCTCGCGCATGAGCTTGGCGGCATTGGTCAGCGTGCCGGCGGTCTCGGTGATGTCATCCACGATGAGCACGTCCTTGCCGGCGATCTCGCCGACGATGGTGATCGATTCGACCGTGGTGGCGCTGGTGCGCTTTTTCCAGACCATGCCGAGGCTCGCGCCGAGGATGTTGGCATAGGCTGCAGCCATCTTCATGCCGCCAATGTCAGGCGAGATGACGACCATTTTTTTGCTTTTCAGTTTTTCGAGGTACTTGAAAAACACCGGCGAGGCGAAGAGGTGGTCAACCGGAATATCGAAGAAGCCCTGGATTTGCTGGCTGTGCAAATCCATCGTGAGCACACGGGTGGCACCGGCGGCAACGAGCAGGTTGGCGACGAGCTTGGCCGTGATGGGCACCCTCGGCTGGTCCTTGCGATCCTGCCGCGCATAGCCGTAAAACGGCATGACGGCGGTGATGCGCTGGGCCGAGGCGCGGCGGGCGGCGTCGATCATGATGAGCAACTCCATCAGGTGATGGTTCGTCGGCGTGCAAGTGGATTGGACAATGTAGACATCCTGGCCGCGGATGTTCTCATCGATCTTCACGAACGATTCGCCGTCGGGAAAACAGGTGACCGTGGCTGAACCGAGCGGGACGTCGATGGACTTGCAGATTTCCTCTGCCAGCGGCCGGTTGGAATTCCCGGAAAAAATTTTCAGGCCTAATGTGCTGCTCATGTAGCGATCATCGTTGCTGAGTTCACGACACAGCGGAAGGTTTTTTTAGTTGTTGCTCGATCGCGTCCACCCGGCGGAAGAGCTCGGGCAGGCGGTTGCGCAGGACGGTGAGGCGCTGTTCGAGCATTAAAGGCAGGCTGGGCGTGCCACGCACCGTGGTACCGGGGGCAAGGTCGGAAGGCACGCCGGACTGCGCTCCGACCTGCACGCCGCGGCCGAGCGTGAGATGCCCGGCGAGGCCCACCTGGCCACCCAGCACGACGTAATCCCCAAGGGTGGTGCTGCCCGAGATGCCAGCCTGGCCGCAAATGAGACAGTGCTTGCCGATGACGACATTGTGGCCGACCTGGACGAGGTTGTCGATTTTGGTGCCCTCCCCGATCACCGTGCAACTGAATCGCGCGCGGTCGATGGTGGTGTTGGCGCCGATCTCAACGTCGTTTTCGACCACGACCGTGCCAACTTGCGGGACTTTTTCGTGGCGGCCGGCGACAAACTCGTAGCCGAAGCCGTCGGATCCGATGACGACCCCCGGTTGCAAACGCACCCGGCTGCCCAGCACGCACTCGGTTGCCACCACCGTGCCGGGCATGAGCCAGCAATCGTCGCCGATCCGCGCGCCACGGCCGACAAAGACCTGGGCTTGCAGATGGGTGCGCCCGCCAATGACCGCGCCGTCCTCGACGATGCAAAGCGGGCCAATGGTGGCCGTGGCGGCAACGCTCGCCCCGGGCGCAACCTGGGCCGTGGCATGCACCCCGGGCGCAGGGCGCGGCCAAAGTTGCTGTTCGAGATGCGAACAGAAGCGCGCCAACGCCACGGAAGGATTGTCAACAAGGAGAAAAAGCTGGTTCGGCTTGGGCTCGCCAGCGTAGTCGGCCGGCAGCAGGACGACCGAAGCCGCAGTGGCCTTGACCTCGTTTTTGTATTTGGAATTGCCCAGAAAAGACAGGTCGCCGGGCTGCGCACCAGCCAGCGCCGCAATGCCCCGGATGATCTCGGTCGTGGCACCGCGCTCTGTGCGCGGTTGAAGAAAGGCCACAAGTTCGGCGGCAGTGAAGGCAAGCTTCATACGGGGAACGTGAGTGATTTTGAGAAGCGGCGCAACGCACGAGCTAGCAGCGTGTCGGACTTCGCCTCCACGCTGCTAAACCAAAATGGCTGGGCCATTTTGGAGGGAGGGTGTTAGCATGGGCATCCCGCATAAATCCTTCCTCTTCTGAAAATGGCGCAGCCATTTGCTGAGGAGCCCGTGGGCGAAGCCCGACGGGCTCCTAGGGATTCGTGGGCGTAAGGGAAGGAACCGTCAGCTTGGGCTCATCACCCAACGGAGCGGCTGGCGCGGTGCTGGAGCTGCCCGGCAGTGAAGGCGGACGATCCTTGTTCACCTCTTTGATCACTTCATCGGTGATATCGTAAGCCGGATCGGAGTAGAGGAGGATATTTGCGCCGAAAGCAGAGATGCCGGATTTGTCAAAAAGCAGGGTGGCGCCATGACGCTTGGCGACATTGGCGGCGGCTATGCTGATGCTGCTGACAAGGCCGTTGTGGATGGTCTGGATGCGCTCTTGAAACTGGCGCTGGACGGTTTGTTTGAATGAGTTCAACTCGTTCTGCTTGGTGGTGATCTCATCCATTTTCTTCTTGGAATCATCGTCCGCCTTGGCGCGGGCCTCAGGGGTCAGCGCGGGGTTTTTAGACTGGTCAACCAGGTCCTTGTATTGGTCGACCAGATCATTCCCCTCCTTGACCAGATGCTGCATGTCCTCCTCGGCCTTTTGGGCATCGCCCCGGAGTTTCGTTTCCTCGGTTTGCTTGGCGTAGTGGTTGTCAAAAACCTTGGCGATGTCCACCACCAGGATCTTGGGTTCGGGCTGGGCGTGAACGGTGAGCGCCAAGACCATGGAGGCCGCCAGCGCAAACAAGGGTGCGAATGTTTTCTTCATGAGATGATTGGATTAGACAAAAAATCAGAACCGGGTGCCAAAGGTAAAGTTGAATTGTCCGCCTTTTCGGTTGGTTGCATCGCCGGTAAGCGGAAGGCCGTAGTCGAGGCTGAGGGGTGCCCCGAGGATAAACAGGCGAACGCCAAAGCCATAGTCGTCGTTGTAGTTGCCGGGATTGAAGTCGTAGGCACCGCTGTTGACGAAGCCGTTGTCGTAAAACAGCGCAAAACGAATCGGGCTCACGATATCGAGGCTGTATTCGAGGCTGAACATACCGTAGGACTTGCCGCCGACGGGCTCGAGGTTGGAATCTTTCGGCCCGACACCCCGGTACTCGAAGCCGCGCAGCGTGTACGGCCCGCCCAGGAAGTAGCGGTCAAAATAAGGCACGGTGGCACTGCGGCCATAGTTCTGTTTGACGCCGGCCCGGCCGATGACGCTGATCACCTGCGTCTGGGCATCAAAAATGGGATAGAACTGCGAGCCTTGGAATTCAAAGCCGTAGTAATCCACGTTTCCCCCAAACGGGCCGCCCACATAAGTCAGGTCAAGCTGTTCGCGATTGCCCGACGTGGTGTTGACCAATTTATTGAGCGAGCTGTGCACCAGCTGGAGACCGACCTTGGACTCCTTGGTTATGCCCGCGGTCTGCTGGATGATACTGGAAGCATCAGGGGTGACGTTCTTGATATCGGTGACGTCATAGGTGTAGGAGAGCTGGCCATCGATGAATTCGAAGAGCCGTTTGCGGAGATAAACTTCGCCGCCGGTGTGAACTTCCGTATAGAAGGAGCTGTTGTAATCGGAACTGGTGCGATAAATCTCGAAGCCCAGCGCGAGCGCCTGCTGGAAAAGCCACGGTTCCTCAAAAGAGATCACGGCCTCGTTCGAAAGCGTGCCGATTTCGAGGCGGATGCGGAATTTCTGGCCGGCGCCCTGGAAGAAAGAGTGGTTGTTGTTGAGATCGAAATTGGATTGGGAGAGCTCGGTAAAGAACGTGGCTTTCTGGAGCGAACTGAAGCCGGCGCCAAAGGTGAGGTTGCCGGTGCGGGCTTCCTTGACCGCGATCTTAAGGTCGCGGCGCTGGGGGATGTTGGTGGTTTCGGGCGTGGCCTCGACGTCGTCAAAAAAGCCCGTGTTCTGGAGGCGCTGCTTGCTGATTTTCATGCGCACCGTGTCAAACACCTCGCCGGGCCCAAGGATGAGTTCACGGAGGATTACATTGCTCTTGGTCTTGGTGTTGCCCTCGATTTTAATGGATTCGACGTAAAAAATTTTGCTTTCCTGGATCTGGTACTCGATGTCGATGTTGCCGGTGGCGAGGTTCGGCTTGCGCACGAGGTGGATCTCCGTCTCGAGATAGCCATCGCGCCCATAAAAGTCCTCCAGGGTCGAGACATCCTTGTCGAGTTTGGAAGGCGAGAAGACCATGCCGGGCTTTTGCCGAAGGGCCAGGCGGAGCAAACGGTCGGAGTAGATTTTGTTGCCAGAAAAGGAAACTGCGCCGATGTGATACTGGCGGCCTTCGGTGATTTGGATGGTCACGACCATTTGCGAGGAACTGGGGTAATCCAGGATGACCTTTTCCTGCGGGATATCGATGTCGAGGTAGCCCTGGTCGCGGTAGTAGTCGCGAAGCTTGTCGAGGTCGTCCTGGAATTGATCGGCCTTGTAACGGCCGCCGTCGGTTATCCAGGACCAGAGCCAATGATAGCGGCTGGTTTCCATCTGGTGGCGGAGTTTGCGGGCGGACAGGTGGGCGTTGCCAATAAAGCGTATATCCGAAATGTGAACCTTGTTGCCTTCATCAATCTTGAAGATGACCGCGCCCTGGCCGGTGCTGCGGTCGCGCTTGATGTCGTAGGTGACGGAAATCTGATTATAGCCCTTTTTCTCGTAATAGTCGTGGATTTTCTCGGAGTCTTCCTTGATCTGGCGTTCGTCAAGCGTGGCGCCTGCCCGCGTCTTGGTCTCCTTGGTGAGACGGGAGGATTTGACCTTTTTGTTGCCCAAAAACACCACTTCCTGCACTCGATACTTGGGCGTGACCTCGACCACGAGGTTGATCGTGCCGCCGGGCTGCACGTCGCGCTTTACCTCAATGTATTCGAAGAGGCCCGTCTTGTAGAGCGAGCGGATGTCGCGATCGACCAGCGTCTCATCGAAGGCGCTGCCTTCATGCACCTGCATGTTGGCCCGGATGACCTGTTCATCAACATTGGCGGCGCCGACAAACCTGATCGTGATGGTGCCCACGACGGAGGAAGGCGACACCGCTTCGTCGGGGGCCTGCGCCGCACCCCGGAAAGCCCCCGCGGCCAGCAGCCAAAATACAAATAGAAATTGCGCGGCCCCGCGCACTGGGTTACGGAGTGTGGTTTTCAAAGCGTGTGATGTCCCTGAGGAAAGTGAGCTTCAGTTCTCCTACCGGCCCATTGCGCTGCTTGGCAACGATTAAGTCAGCCGAATCGCTGGCGACCTGGTAGTTTTCTTCGGAATCTTTGGGGCGGGCGAGCATGAGCACAACGTCGGCATCCTGCTCGATCGATCCGGATTCGCGCAAATCCGAAAGTCTCGGCACGCGGTTTTCCTTTTCGGAAGAGCGGTTCAACTGGCTTAATACAAGCACGGGGACATCAAGTTCCTTCGCCAGGGCCTTTAATCCGCGCGAAGCCTCGGCCACCTGCTGTTCGCGCGGGACTTTCGAGTCGGTCGGGCTGATGAGCTGCAAATAATCGACGATGATAAAGCCGAGTTTGTGGCGGGCATGCACGCGGCGGGCCTTCGCCCGCAGCTCCATGATCGAGAGGTGGCTGGAGTCGTCGATGAAAAGCGGGGCCTTGGAGAATTCGTCCGCCGTGGCGACCAGCCGCTGCATTTCCTCGCCGTTTTTCGGCAGCAGGCCGTCGCGCAGCAGCTTCATGTTCACCCGGGCGCGGGCGCAAAGCATGCGCAGCGCGAGCTGCGAGGCGCTCATCTCGAGCGAAAAAACCAGCGTGGTGACCGGTTCGCCGCGCTTCGGCAGCGAGGCGGCCTCGGCGGTGTTGAGCGCGAGGCTCGTCTTGCCCATCGACGGGCGCGCGGCCAGCACGATCATTTCCTGCCGCTGGAAGCCAAAGGTGAGCGCGTCAAGGTCCTTGAACCCGGAGGCCACGCCGGTGAGCTCGCCTTTTTTCATCATCATTTTGTTGATGACGTTCATGGCCTCGCGCGTGGGCTCCTTCATTGACTTCACCGCGTCGCCGACGCGCGCTTGCGTGACGCGGAAGATGTCCTGCTCGACTTGGTCCACGAATTCCTCGAGGCCACCCTGATAATTGAAGGCCCGTTCCACCGCGCCGGTGGCGGCCTTGATGAGTTCGCGCAACAAATAAAGTTCGCGGACCTTTTCCAGAAAATAAACCGCCTGGGCCGTCGTCGGGATGCGGGCGCTGATCTGCGTGAGGTAGGCGTAGCCGCCCACGGCCTCGAGCTGCTTCGCGGTTTTCAGCTCCTCGGCGAGCACGGCCAGCTCGACCGGCGGGTGCGCCTGGTAAAGTTCGCAGAGCTTTTCGTAGATCAGTGAGTTCGCCGGCGAATAAAACGCAGCGGGCGGGAGGCGGGCCTCGAGGCAGCGGGCGATGGTGTCGGAGCCATCGAGCAGGCAGCACGAGAGCAGGTACTCCTCGGCTTCGAGGCTGTGCGGCATCGCCCGGCCAGCCACCGGGGCAGCTTCGGCGCCGCCGTTGGCATGCGGGCGGCGGATTTTTTGGGCAACGTCTTCAAGCATCGGAAGCGATCAGACCATGGCACTCGCGGGGCGGATGCAACAAAGAGTTCTTCAATTCTTATTCACCGAATTGCCGGAGGGAAATTTGGCCAAAAAAAAGCCGCGCGGCTGGCGCGCGGCCTGAAGTTTTCGCGTGGGCGAAACCGTGCGATTCGTTCAATAACGGGCGGACTTGGCCGGCTTGGCGGGTGCGGCCGCCGCGACGGGCTCGATGGGATTTTCCGACACCACATCAAAGGTGAGTTCGACGGTGACGTCGGCGTGCAGCTTGATCTTGACGGTGTGCTGGCCGAGGGTCTTCACCGGCGTATGCAGCAGGACGCGTTTTTTATCGAGGGTGAAACCGGCCGCGACGAGCTTGTCATGGAGATCGCTGGCGGTGATGGCACCGAACATCTTGCCGCCCTCGCCCGTCTTGACCGCAAACGCGAGGGAAACTTTCTCCAGCTTTTTGGCAAGTTCCTGCGCGCCGGTGAGCTCGTGGGTTTCGCGTTCGGCGCGGCGCTTCTTGAGCGCATCGACGTGCTTGCGGTTGGCCTGCGTGACCGGCACCGCAAATTTGTGCGGGAGCAGGAAATTGCGGGCATAGCCGGCGCGGACTTTGACTTGGTCGCCCTCGCCACCGAGGCCGTCGACGGGTTTGAGGAGGAGGATTTCACTATTGGCCATGGGAATGGAGCGTTGTCGGGTTTTAGTGGGACACGAACCGCAGTTTGGGCGGCTCAAAAATTCGTAAGGAGCCTGACCAACTCCCATACGCCACGAGAGCTGTCAATGCCGTATTTCCGCCCGGCGCACCCTTCATCGATCAATCTCGCTTCAATTCGATGGCCAGCCGATGCTGCGGTGGCCCTGACAGTATCGCAAAGCAAGGCAGTTGCGCTATTAAATAGTTAAAAACGCGTCTTCTTGGACGAACGGAAAAAATTGCATTGCTGCTTTTCCACCGGCACAATGTTTTTGGAGTGCATTTGCACTCTGCATCTTCCACAATATTTTACATCTCCCTTGAACACTCCCCGCTCTGTCCTCATTGTCGATGATTCTCCAGCCATTCGGAGTGTGGTCGTAAGCGTCCTACGCCAACACGGCTACACGGTCTACGAAGCTGAATCGGGCGTAACCGCCCTGGCCGAAATGCAACGTCACAAGGCTGAAATTGGGTTGGTCTTGTCCGATGTCGTCATGCCGGACATGGATGGCCTGACCTTGGCCCAACAACTGCGGAAACAGATGCCGAAGCTTCCGATTGTTTTGCTCAGCATGCATATCAACGAAGACACGCACTGGGTGACCGAGGAATCGAATTTCACCTTTTTGCCCAAGCCATTTGAAAGCAAACAACTGCTTGAAGCCGTGCGCTCGATCCTAGGATAAAACAGAGCTGCAAGCTCATCCGTTTTCGTCCCACGATGAATGAAACCCTGCTACTCACAGCCGAGAAGCTCTCCCTGAACCGGGATTTGCGTTTTGGGCGTAGTTACAGGGGTGCTTTCGTCGTCAAGAATGTTCCGGCCCAAACCTATTTGACGGTCACGCCGCAGCAATGGGCCGTCGCCCAGGAATTCATGGAGCCGTCCACAGTGCCCGATGTGCTGGGCCGGATGATCGCGCAACGCACCTGCCCTGCCCTCAACGAATTTTATGAGGTCATCCTAAAGGCGTATGATGCCGGCATCCTGCACGAGGGGAAAAACGTGCCTTTCCGCCGCCACGCCGTGCGCTGGTTTGTGTCGCTGCCCGTCTATCTCACCCTGGTTGTTTCCGTCGTCGCCTTGCTTGCCGCCCTCGTCGCCATGATCCTGCACGAAATGCCCACTCCTTCCGAGTGGCAGGATTACGTGTGGGGATGGCTGGCCATGTGTATCGGGCTGAGTGCCGGCTACGCGGTGGCGGCTTCCGTCCTGAGTGCCGGGGACAATGAAGTCTATCGGCCTCATTTTCACTGGCAAACGCTCGTTCCCCACTTCGCCTTGGATCTGCGCGACGTCCGCATGGCCAGCTCAATCAGCCAGCTGGCGGCAGAGTATGGGCGTTTTGCGCCGCTCGCGATCATTGCCACCGCGGCACTGTTGATGGAATCGAGCTGGAGCCTGTTTCCTGTCGTGGCCCTCTTGGTCGTCCTGCGCCCGGTAGATGGCCTGTTCGGCCGGACGGCGACGTTGCTACGGCGCCGCCCACGCCTCGATACCGATTATCACCTGCTGTTCACGCTCAACCATGAACCCGGCAGACGGTTGAAGATTGTCTGGCGGCAGTTCGATTGGCGGGCGACGGCGGCCGAACTTGGATTTGGCCTCGGCTGGGCGCTGCTGACGGCCAATGTCATTTTTCACCTTCTCCATATTTCGATCCGGGCAACGTTGTGCGATATCGCTTATTGGAAAATGATCGCCCCTTATTTGGTGGGAGCGGTGGCTCTGGTCGGCTTGGGCTGGTGTGCGCATGAGTTCTGGCCCACCGTGCGCACCGGCTTACGCACGTTGGTCAGCCGCTCGCAACAACGCTGGCAGCGCTGGCATGCGAACGTCGAACCCACTTACACCGAAGCGACCATCAGGCAGTTGATCGCCAGGAATCCGCTGCTCCGGCGCCTGGATACCGAGACCCAGGCGGAGCTGGCCCATTTGCTTCGGCCGTTCACGACCAAGGCTTTCCGGCCAATTATTTCCAGCGACGAATCGTTCGACCAAGTCGGCCTGATTGCGTCCGGCTTCGCCTCCGCTTACCATCGCCTTAAATCAGGCCGGAGAGCTTTTGCGTTTTATTTGTCGGAAGGCGATATTTTCGGGGTCAACAACATCGTGGACGGCCACAGCCAGCAACTGGAAGTCCGGAGCAAAACCCCGGTTTTTGCCTTCGTGCTTTCCGCGGCCGACTTCGAACGGCTGGTGGTGAGCAAACTCGGGGCCGAGATGGTTTATAACCTCACACACAAGGTGCCTTTTCTTGCCCGCCTGTCGCTCTGCGCCCATTGGGGGCCCCAAGCCATTGCCCGTTTCGCGCAGCTTTCCCAGATGGTCAAGTATCATAAAGGCGACGTGGTTCTCCGGGAGAATGATGATGTCCAGGCCTTTTACATCGTCTATGAAGGAAGCGTGCGCGCCATGCACGGCTCCAAACGGCTCAGCAAAATTCGCCGGGGCGGATTCTTTGGCGAAATCAGCCTCTTGCAAAACGGTGCGGCCTCCGCCTCCCTCGTCGCCAACGAGGAAACGCTCTGTCTGGCCCTCAGCAAAGCCGATTTCCTGCGCTTTGTACGCCATAATTATTACGTGGCCCTTACCTTGGAACGCATCAGTTCGAAACGTCTCGGCCGTCCGATTTTTCCGCTCAACCCGCATTCAATCGACGCTTACAAGTTTAGTCCGGTTGGTTAGGGTGTGTCTTCAAATTGGCATAGTCCGTCGCTAAGGACGCAGCCGGTCTGGGGCCAGGCGGCGACGAGTGCGGTAGCCTCGGCGGGCGCGAAGGATTGGGCTGAAGCCCTGACCTTCGCGGCCAACGCCGCCCGGCACCGGCTCTCGCCCCAGCCCAGAGGGTGAAGTTCAAAATGGATCGGCGCGGCGTTCCAGCGGCAGACATGGGCCCAAAGCCCACCTTCTGCCGCTGCGCCTTGCTGCGATCCATTTTGATTCTTCACGGCGGGCCATGCCAATTTGAAGACACACCCTAGCTCGGCCTGCCATTCATCTTGTGGGCGGGGTGCCCTCACCCCGCGATTGACCTCAGTGCGGGGTGAGGGCACCCCGCCCACAAAATCACCTCCCCACAGCAAGGGCCGCGCAATTATCCGCCAAATTTGCGTAGAGAAAACCCTTGCGAGCAACGGCCAGTGGTGGGAGATTCGCTTTCCATTTAATTTTCCGCCATGATCGTCACCACCGCACAGCTCTTCAAACACGCCTACGGCAAGTACGCCGTCGGCGCCTTCAACATCAACAACGCCGAGCAGGCCATGGGCCTCTTTCGCGGCTGCTCCGACTCCAAGGCGCCGTTCATCATCCAGATCTCCAAGGGTGCGCGCAAATACACGGACAAGCGCATGCTTGAGGCCATCATCCGCGCCGCCGGCGTGATTTTCCCGGACTGCATCTACGCCGTGCATCTCGACCATGGCGACGAAGAGACCTGCTACGATTGCATCAACTCCGGCTTCTTCAGCTCCGTGATGATCGATGCGTCCCACGAACCCTACGACACGAACGTCGCGATCACCAAGCGCGTCGTGACCGCGGCCCATGCCAAGGGCCTGTCGGTCGAGGCCGAGCTCGGCATGCTCGGCGGCGTCGAGGAAGACATCAAGGTCGAGGACGGACACGCCACGCTCACCAACCCGGTCGAGGCCGAGGACTTTGTGAAGAAGACCGGTTGCGACTCCCTCGCCTGCGCCATCGGCACCAGCCACGGCGCCTACAAATTCAAAGGCCGCCAGTCGCTGCACTTCGACGTGCTCGAAAAAATCAAAGCCCTCATTCCCGGCTTCCCGCTCGTCATGCACGGCAGCTCCAGCGTGCCGAAGGAAGAAGTGGATCGCATCAACGCCGCCGGCGGCAAGATCGCCGGCTCGATGGGCGTGGATATCAACGAATACCTGCCCGCGGCCAAACTCGGCGTGACCAAGGTCAACATCGACACGGACGGCCGCCTCGTCTGGACCCGCGTGCACCGCGAGTTTTTCCGCGACAAACCCGGTGAATTTGATTTCCGCCCGCCGGGGAAGAT
>DATMNP010000005.1:0-30996 GCA_035568935.1 Opitutaceae bacterium
TCGTTTTTGCCGGCCGCGACGGAGATGGTCTGCGCGCTGGGCTTGGGCGACCGGCTGGCCGGCATTTCCCACGAGTGCGACTATCCGCCGTCAGTGCGCGCGAAGCCGGTGGTCGTGCGTCCCGCGCTTGAGCTTGAAAAGATGACCCTGCACGAGATCGATGTCGCCGTCAGTGCGCGGCTGCGCACGGGCGCGAGCCTTTACCAGATCGACGAACAGCGGCTGAGGGAGCTGGCCCCGACGCTGATCCTGACGCAAAACCTCTGCCAGGTGTGCGCGCCTTCCGGCAATGAAGTTTCCCAGGTGTTGAAGGCGATGTCCCCGCCGCCGGAAATTCTATGGCTGACGCCGAAATCGCTTGAAGGCGTCAACGACAACCTGCGCGAATTGGGCCGGGCCACCGGCCGGACCGATGCCGCCGAGGCCTTGATCGCCTCCGGCCGCGAGCGGCTGGATGAAATCTCGGCGCTGACCCGCCGGGCGGCGACGCGCCCGCGGGTATTCTGCCTGGAGTGGGTCGATCCGCTGTATTGCAGCGGGCATTGGATTTCCGAGATGGTCGAGCTCGCTGGCGGGGCGGATGCGCTCTCACGCCGCGGCACGGATTCGGTGCGCATCGCCTGGGCCGACGTGATCCGGTGGGCACCGGAAGTTTTGGTGGTGATGCCGTGCGGCTTCAGCCTGCGGAAGGCCGTCGAGCAAGTGAGTCAGTTGTACGCGCATCCCGGCTGGGCCGATCTGCCGGCCGTCCGGAGCGGCCGCGTTTTTGCGGTGAATGCCAACGCCTATTTTGCGCGCCCCGGCCCACGGCTGGTGGACGGAACGGAATTGCTGGCCCATCTTTTTCACCCCGACCTCGTCGCCTGGTCTGGCCCGGACGATGCGTTCGAGCAGCTTCGAGGCAGGGTCGGCTGCCCTCAGCCGACCGTTGATTTTCGGCCCGTTGGGGCAACGGGCCCTACCCCTATGTCTTCCGACCATTTCCAAACTTCCTGCACCAAATGCTGCTCGCGCTGCGGAGCGGAATTTTTGTGCGGGCCGGTGGACGGCCGGGAAAATTGCTGGTGCGACGATTTGCCGCCGGTCGGGCCGGTGGCGGGTGGCGGCCACGACTGTATGTGTCCTTCGTGCCTGCGCGCGGCCATCGCGAAACTCACGCCGGATGAAAAATCATCCTAGGCGTAAGCGATGGCCGGCCGGCCGTAAGCGGCGCGTGTCGGGATGAAGTAATCGCCGGGCGCGGCGTCGGGCGCGAATTCCGAGCACGTTTCGCTGAGGAGCGTGCGGAGATTTTCGCGGGCACGGGCGATGCGGCTTTTGACGGTGCCGACGTTGATGGCGAGGGTGCGGGCAATGTCCTCGTAGGAGAGGTTGAGGGCGTTGCGCATGGTGAGAATCTCGCGGTGTTTCGCGTCGAGGCGTTCCATGCAGCGGGCGATGAGCTCGCTGAATTCCGTGGTGGCGGCCTCCTGGAGCGGGTCGTGCGTATCGGCGGCGATGAGGTCGGCGAAGGTCGCATCGGAGCCGTCGTTGAGCTTGCGCTCGAGCGAGACGGAATCCTGGCGGCGGCGGCGGAAGAAATACCAGTAGCGGTTGCGCGCGAGGTTGAGCGCAATGCGATAGAGCCAGGTGGAGAGCGAGGAATCGCCGCGGAAACGGGCCAGGCCGCGGTGGGCGCGGATGAACGTATCCTGCGTGATTTCCTCGGCGTCGGAAGCGTTGCGAAGCATGCTGAGCGTGAGACCGTAGATTTTGCCGCGGTAGCGTTGCATGATTTCGACAAAGGCGGATTCCTCGCCGGCGTTGAAACGCTGGGCGAGTCCGGCATCGTAAGCGGCTTCCTGCTGCGAGCTGGAAGGAGCATGAGCGGCTTCCGGCGTATTTATCTTCTGAACTGGGAATGCATTGGACATGGCAGTGGCAGTTGAAGGTTGTTGGTTGCTCGGAATGCCAACTCCTTTAACTCAGATCGTGCCAATGCGGTCATAACATGGCTAACTTGTTGCCTGGAAGTGGGCTAAAGTTTTTTAACAAATTGGGAAAAATCCGGATTACATGCAGCTTGAGCGAGGTTCTCTGTCAAAAACGTGCACTTTGCGGGTTTGAGGCAGGGCTTCCTGGCAACAAAAAAGCCACGCGCGGGTAGCGCGTGGCTTGAAAGATTTTGATGCGGGCAGAACTTAGTTCTTTGGCTGCTTGCCTTGCAGCTCGTCGAGGCGTTTCTGCAGCTCGTTCATCCGGATGACAAGTTGCTGCTCGATTTTTTCGCGTTCGTTGCTGTTGACGAGGCTCAAATGGGCGGTGTCGTTGATGACATCGGCGGGTAACATGAGCAGGCGGGAGAGCACGCCTTGGTCCTTGAATGAACTGAGATAGAGGGCGGTGACTTCGCGCGAGAGCCCGAGCGAATCGCGCGCGACGTCCTGCGTGGCGACGACGTTGTTGTTGAGCACCTGGTTTTTTGCCATCTCGCCGGTGAGCACGACGCCGACCTGGTCGGTGATTTTCTGGCTGTAGGCGTTGATGGAGTCGCGCGTGAGATGCTGGTCGGCGGCCATGTCGGCGAGGATGGGGTGGATTTTTTCGCTGAGGCGCGTGGAGACTTTGTCGACTTGTTCGTTTTGCTGCCGCTCGGCTTCCTCGGGTGTCTTGGGCAGCGGGTTGTAGGGCTGGATTTTTTGCGCGATGGCGGTGGCGAGCTGGTTGACTTTGTCCGCGTTGACCTTCGCAAATTCCTCGTCGGTCATCAGCATTTCGGCCTGGCGTTTGGCCATGGCGTCCTTGAGCAGGCTGTTGATGGCCTCGATGCGCTGGCTGTTTTCATCCGTTGCGGCCTTCATCTCGTCCCTGAGCGTGGCCAGTTGGTCCTGCTGGCTCTTGGCCATCTCGGAGACGGTTTGCTGGTGAATGAAATACGCAGCGAGAGTCACGAGCACTGCGGTCACCAAGATTGCGGGGAGCTGATCCTTAAGTTTTGGCCACATGTAATAATTTTGGGGTTAAATGCGACGGATGCTAGCGAATGTGGCAGGAAATGCAATTACTTCGTGTTTGGGGTTTGTTTTTGGGCGGGGCCGCCGACAACGTGCCTGCCCATGAGTCTCAACCGCAACGAGCAGATGTTTTCCGACTACGTTTGTGCGCAGCCCGAGGAAAAGCGGTTTTGGGAGGAAAAAGTGCGGGTGGTGGCCGCCGGTGCGGCGGACGGACACGCGGCCGCCACCGAGCTGGAGCGCGAACTGTGGCGCTACTTTAAGGAGCGCGGCCAGGTGGTGCCGTCCTTCCGCGAGGCGGTGGCGCACCAGGGATCGCAGCGGGCGAGTTTACGCAACCTCGCCGAATTGTGGTTGCGACAGTGGGCGCCGCCCCGGCCCAAGCCCAAGGCGAATCCAAGCGATGGAAGCACTGATGGCCGCCAATAACCGCTGATCGATTTTTCCCGCGGATTGCGCGGATGATCGCGGATTAAGACATAGGTTGCCGAAGCGATCCCGGCCTGGAAGTGGCCGTTTGGAAGACAATCTTGCCTTCGGAAAACTTCTAGCCCGGCGGCCGAAAATCCCTGCTAGAATGACCGGCGACACCAAGTCGGTTTGTAACGTATTATATTACAAAAAAACGATGATCTCTGGGCCTCGATCTCCACGTTTAGAGCTTCCGCTTATTTTGGCTGAAGCTCTATTTGACGCGGCTGCGCGCGCGGCCCGCGACGCTGCTCGCCGTGCCATCCAGGCGCGACGGCCCCGGCACCGCGGGCACGCGTTGCGACCAGGACCCGACACGCCGTTGTGGAACGAGCTGGTGCAGCAGGCCTTGCTGCTGTTGCGCAAGCGCGGGAGCAAGGCGAAGCTGGCGAGGATTCTCGGTCTGCCGCGCCAGCGCCTGCAGGACTGCCTCAAAGCGCGCACCGCCTGCCTCGATGGCGAGCGCACCCTGCTGTTGCTTTGCTGGATCTCGGCCCGGCATCAAGGCCGCGAATTGATGCTGTGAGCAGGGTTGGTTTGTAACATAATACGTTACAAACATCCCAGCGTAGATTTCTCGTTCTGGTGCTTTCCGTGTTCGTTTCTGCTCGGGGTCGACCGTCACTTTCTGGCTCGCTTTGGGGTTCGAAGTACGCGCGCGGGGGCGACGTTTGTAATATAATACGTTACAAACACCCAGGGACCTGCGCTGTTTTTCCGAAGCTGGTGGGCGATGGCGAGGATGCTTTGCGATTGAGCGGGGGTGAGGGGAAGCGTCATGCTTCGAGACATGAGCGCGGCGGGCCCCAACATTCTCTGGATCGTGACGACGCAGTGGCGGGCGCAGGCCTGCGGCTATGCTGGCGACCCGAACGTGCGCACGCCGTGCCTCGACGCACTCGCGGCGGAGAGCCTGGACTTCACGCAGGCGGTGACGCCACATCCGTTCGGCCCGTTCGCGCGCGCGGCGATGCTGACCGGCGTGCTGTCGCCGGAGAACGGCGTGCGCGATTACTTTGATCCGCTGCCGGCGGATGCGCGGACCATTGCGCATACGCTGGGCGAACGCGGCTATGCGACGGCGTTTTTCGGCAAGTGGCATTTGTGGAAACGAGATCCCGCGGCGTCGCTGGTGGGCGAGGCGCACGCAAAGATCGTTGTGCCGCCAGAGGCGCGGGGCGGGTTTGCATTTTGGGAGGGATTTGAAAGCGGGTTCTTGCTCAACGATCCGTGGCTGCATGGGACGCGGCTGGCACAACCGGAGCGATTCGAGGGTTATCAGTCGGATGTCGTTTGTGCGCGAGCCGCGGAGTGGATGGGCAAAGAAGCCGGAGGCCAGAGATCAGAAGTCAGAAATCAGAAGGCAGGGGGTGAAAGCCGTCCATGGTTCTGCGTGGTGAGTTTGGAGCCGCCGCATCCGCCGTATGGCGCGCAGGCGTCGGGAGTCATGGCGCGCGATATCCGGAAAATTTCATTGCCGGCGAATGTGCCGCGCGGGGGCGGGATCGAAGTGCAGGCGCGGCGCGAGCTGGCGGGTTATTATGCACACATCGAGGCGACCGACCGCGCCATCGGGCGGTTGCTCGCGCCCGCGCCGCGGGAAAACACGCTGGTCGTTTTTACCTCGGTGCACGGCGACATGCACGGGGCGCATGGTTTGTTTCGCAAGGGCTGGCCGCATGAGGAAAGTGTGCGCGTGCCGTTGCTGGTGCGGGGGCTTCGCCAAATGACGAATGGCGAATGCAGAATGACGAATGCCGGGGCGGTGTCGCTGGTGGATTTGCCCGCGATGATGCTGGCGGAGGTGGAGGGTTTGGGATCTCAGATTTCAGATCTCAGATTTCAGATTAAGAATGCCTTTGCGCGCATCTCGATGCCGAGCGTGGTGCATTTGCCGCAGCAGTGCGACCGTGAGTGGCGCGGTGTGCGCACGAAAACCCGCAAGCTCGTGCTCGATGCCCATTCGACCCATTCGGCGGGCTCACCGCAGGCAGGCTCAGGGCAGGCCGCTGACACGGCATGGTTGTTTTTCGATCTGGAGAACGATCCGTACGAGCTGCGCAATCTTGCCTCGGACGCGGCGTGGGCGCGGGAAATGGCGCAATTGCGCCATTTCATCGTCTAGTCTGATATATAGATGTCGCCACCATTTTTTAACGATGTCGGCGAAGAAAACTGGCGGCAGATGGCGGCGCGGACTTCGGCCAGCTTGATGGGTTTTGAAATGTAGTCGTTCATGCCGGCATCGAGGCAGCGTTTGCGGTCGCCCTTGAGGGCATCGGCTGTGACGGCGATGACGATGGGCTGGCGTTCGGGTGGCAGGCGGTGGCGGATGGCGCGTGTGGCCTCAAAACCATCCATCTCGGGCATCTGCACGTCCATCAAGACGAGGTCATAGTTGCGGGCCGAGAGCGCGACGAGGGCTTCGAGGCCGTTGCCGGCGATGTCGGCGCGATAACCGAGGCGTTCGAGGAGGCGGGTGGCAACCTTCTGGTTGACGGTGTTGTCTTCGACGAGAAGGATTTCAAGCGCGATTTCGCTGGCGAGAGGACTCGCGTCGGCGCTCGCCGCGTGATCGTCCACATTGGAGAAGAGTTGTTGCAGGCCGCGCACGAGCGTGGCGGTTTTGATGGGTTTGGAGATACTGGCCCGGATGCGGATTTTGGTTGTGCTGGTTGGAGCGGCGTGCGATGGCCCTTCGGCTTTGATCGGAGCGGACTGGCCGGGTGCGAGAAGGAGAATCGCCGGCACATCGAAGGCGATGAGCTGATGGCGCAAGGCCTGGGCGGCGGGAGTTTCAATGAGCTGGGCGTCGATCAGCGCGGCGGAGAGGGGCTGGGCTTTTGCCAATTGCTCTTCGGCTTGGGCAAGGTCGGCGCAGGCGAGGCAGGAGAGGCCGTACTTGGCAAAGAAATTTTGCAAGCGTGCCCGGGTCACATCGTCGTCCTCGACGAGGAGGATATGGCCGGCTTTGAGTGCGGCGGGCAAGGCGGGGGCGATGACGTCGGCGGCGGCGGGGACGGCTTCGGTCAGGAGGCTGAAGGTGAAGGAGGAACCTTGCCCACTGACACTATGCACATGGATTTCGCCGCCCATGAGCGCGCAGAGGCGCTGGCAGATGACGAGGCCGAGGCCGGTGCCGCCGTATTTGCGCGTGGTGGAGGAATCCCCCTGGCTGAACGGTTGGAAGAGCCGGTTGATCCGATCCGGCGGGATGCCGATGCCGGTGTCGCGAATCGTGAATTCGAGCCGGAGCGAAGCGAGGAAGGGTGCGCCGGATTGCCGGGCAAGGGGGCGAGCGGGCGGGAAATCGGGATGGATGCGGACTTCGACGGAGATGGCGCCGGAGGGGGTGAACTTAACGGCGTTGTTGACGAGGTTGACGAGGACTTGGCGGAGGCGGGTGACGTCGCCAGAGATCCACGCCGGCACGGCCGGATCGATGACATAGGCGAGGTCGAGTTTCTTGGCGCCCGCCTGTGTGGCGAAGAGATCGAGGGCATCCTCGATGGTGGTGGCCAGTTCGAAGGGACGGTTCTCGAGGTCCATCTTGCCCGACTCAATTTTTGAAAAATCGAGGATGTCATTGATAATGGTAAGGAGGGCGTCGCCGCTGGAGCGGATGGTGTGGACGAAATCGTGCTGCTCAGCGGTGAGAGGCGTTTCCATGAGGAGGCTGGTCATGCCGATGACGCCGTTCATGGGGGTGCGGATTTCGTGCGACATGGAGGCGAGGAACTCGGACTTGGCGCGGGAGGCGGCATCGGCCTCGGACTTGGCGCGGCGAAGATTGGCCTCCGTCTCGACGCGGGCGGTGATGTCGGCGGCGATGGCGATGTAGTTTTCCAGCAGTCCGGCATCGTTGAAAACGGGCTGGATCTCCAGAGAGAGGTGATATTTTTTGCCGGACTTTGAGTAATTGATGATCTCGGTGGAGGAGCCTTTGCCGCGTGCCATGGCGGTGCGAATATGGAAGATGGTGCGCGGTTTCGTCTCGGGCCCGGCCAGGAAATCTGCGGGGTTTCGGCCGGCGACCTCCTCGAGGGAATATTCCATCACGCGGGTGAAGCTTTCATTGACCCACTCGATGGAGCCGTCGGGCGAGCCGATGAGGACAAGGTTGTCGGTCTTGGCCGCGACGAAGGAGAGTTTGTGCGTGTCCGCCTGGCTTTGGCGGAGGGCGAGCGCGGCTTCTTTGCGCGCGGTGATGTCCTGGATGGTGCTGATGACGCGCGTGGGCGCGCCGGGCGCGCCGGTGGGGGTGAGGCCGCGCGAGCGCACATAAACCCAGCGCCAGGAACCATCGGCGGCGCGCACGCGAAACTCCGGATCGATGAAGGGCGTTTCACCGCGGCGCTGCTGATCCCAGGCTTCCTTGCAACCCGGAAAATCCTCGGGATGGATGAGATCCGCCCAGATTTCCGGGTTGGGGCACTGGCTGGCCGGGTCGTAACCAAGCATGACCCAGATGCTCGGACTGTAGTAGAATTTGTTGTCCGAGATCTGCCATTCAAAAATGCCGATGTGAGTGGAGTCGAGGGCGAGGCGGAGGCGTTCGTCGCTGACCTTGAGCATGGCCTCGACCCGCCGGCGCTCCTCGTTTTCGGCGGTGAGTTTTTGGTTGGAAAGCTCGGTGGCGCGCTGGCCGGCGCGGGCGCTGCGCGCGAAGTGGACGCTGAGGCCGAGCAGGATGCTGATGCCCAGGCCAGCAATGAGGACGAATTCCGGCAGGTAGCGGCGGGTTTGCCGCAGAAATTCCGGCAGGGGCGTCAGGGTGATGCGCATGCGCCGGTCGGCGATGCTGAATATCTTGTCGAGTGAGTGCGGGTCACCGGCCAGCACGAGGCTGGAGTTAACGTCGAACACGTGCTGGCCGGCAATTTCGATGGAGCAATAATAATTCCCGGGGAGGTTGAGGTTGGGCCGGCGTGCGATGGAGTTGAAGAAAGCCTGGTAAACAAACTCGCCCGCCATAAAGCCCGCGAGCTTGCCGCCGTGGTAAACCGGCGCATAGAGCACGAAAACGGCCCCACGCGTGGGCGACTGCACGGTGCCCGAGATGGCGAGCGCAGCGTTCAGGCGGGCGGCCTCGAGTGCGGCGGCCCGCACCGGGTCGGCGGCGTGATTGAGATTAATGGCGTCTTCGTTGCCGGCCGCAGGGTAAACCCAGCGCGTGTGCAGCGAAGGATCGACCCACTCGATCGCAACGCAACCAGGCGATGTATCCGGCGAGAGCTGTGTCGTGGCGTCGGTTTCCCACACTGCGGTGGCCTGGTCACCGGCCTGGCCCCACTTGCTGGCGATGCGCTCGAAGGCGCCGGTCTGGCGATCGAGCTCATGGGTGACAGCGCTGGCAAGATTATCAATGGCTTGCTGGGTGTTTGTGCCGAGATAAAAGAGTTCGTTCTCGCGCAGACCCGTCCACAAAACAAGGGTGAGCGTGGCAGAGACGATTCCCACCGGCAGCGGCAACCACCACGGCAGTTCAGCCGTGAGCGTGTCGTTTTCCCGCCAAGCCAGTCCGAGCATGGCGAAACCGAGCAACAGCAAGGCGGCGCCGGTAGCGGCGGACATGGGTTCAGTGGCGCCCCAATGGCAAATCACGGACAGGCCGGTGGCATAGCCGGTCAGCGTGGAAAATCCGACGGCGGCAAGCACCGAGCCGGCACAGGCCTCACAGAGAACGCGCGCGCGCGCGCGCTGCGCGAAAGTTTGCCATGCAAGCACCGGGCCGGCGAGCAGCAGGCAGGCCGCCGCCATGAAATGCATGCGCCCGGGCTCGGCGGAACTGGCGGTGGAGAAGTCGCGCATCAGCAGTTCATCGAGGCCCAGGTTGAAATGGAAAAACTGCTCAACCAGGGTCAGTGCGCCGATGACCGCGGGCAGCAGGGCCAGCCACGCCATCTTTGCCGGGCGGAGTTCGCGCATTAAAAGCACCGCGCCCAGCAGAACCACGGCCAGCGCGAAGTTTGCCTTCAACGCCAAGCTCTCAGGCTCCAATGCATCCGGCCAGGCGAGCTTGATCGCCAAGGCCAGCAGACCGAGCAGGCAAAGCGCGCCCGCCAGCGCGAACGAAATACGCCGAAGCCAAGTCGTTTGGGGCGGATGAGGCAGCGCAGCCATTAAGGGAAGCACCCTGGAAACAAATTTTTTTGCCGGCCAAATACTTATGCATCCCCTTGGGCCGGGGTTGCATAAGACATGTGATTGCGAAAATAAATATACTAAGGGTTCAGGTAAGGCGAGAAATTTTCCGGCGGGGTTTCCGTGGGCGGAGTTTTTTCAGCAGATGAGCCGGGTTTTGACTGGGTAAGCTTGCTGAAAAAATTTGTCGGGCCGTAAGCGGAGACCCATTTGGGATTGTCGAGGGTGCCGGTGAGTTTGCCTTCGGCCAGGATGGAGACAGGCGTGAGCAACTTATCGAGCAGTTCCCCGGGCAGGAATTTGCTTTCTCCGAATGGATAAACCTTGGCGCTGAAATCGAGGGTCTTCTGGTCGAGCCAGTAGTCGCCCTTGGCCATGATTTCGGAGTTGGCTCCAGTTACCTTCACCTCCGGGAAGGAAACTTTGTTTTGCGCGATGGTGAAGTTGGCCTGCCCGTCGGTGAAATGCAGCTTGGTAAAGTTCAATACTTGCGAGAGCCGGCCCAGGAGGTGGATCTGGTAGAGATCCGCGCCGGTGACCGACACCGTGCCGCGGCCGGAGAAGCTGAAGGGATCATGGTAGCGGCCATCGGCGACGGCGGCGAGATCGAAGCGGATGTCGGTGGCGTGCTGGATGAATTTTGTCGGAGGGTCGGACGGTTCATTTTTTTGCTTGGCCAGGAAATCATCCACGGTCGTGACGGAACGGCCGAGGCTGGCGTTGGACAGGTGGAAATCGAAACGGATCCGACGGGCCGCATCTGGACCCGTCAGGAAAGCGCGGCCATTGAGGGCGCCCTCCGAAAAAGTGGCATTGATCCGCGGCAGATCGATGTCGTCGTCGCGCAAAGTGCCGTCGAACGACACGTCGTTGAGTGGAAAATCGTAGAGGCTGAACAGGCCGGATGATGCGACGACGAGCTGCACAAGCTGGTGCCGTCCGCCGGGCGCGGCGGGGCTGTCGAGCACACCGGTCGCATGCACCGTGGGCGGCTGGGCGAATTTAAATGGCGCGATAAAATCCTCCCCGTCCTGCCCGAAAATCCGCGCGCTTTCAGCGAGGTCGAGGTTGCTCGTCGCGTCGAACTCCATGCGCGACCAGGTGTCTTTTCCCGGGTCGACCAAGCGCGTGAAATGGCCGCGCGCCGTTCGCGCGCCGCGCACGAGGAGCACCTCGCGGGCGTCGTAATAATTGCCATCCACGATGTGCAGGATGGCCCGCACGCGGTCGAACGGCACGCGGTGCACGACCGGCGAGGCGGCATCGGCGAAAACAAATACATCCGAGCGCTCGGACGGGCCCCAAGTGCCCCGCGCATCGGCGTCGCCTTCGGGCGGGACCGAGGGGAAACTGAAGTCCTGCCAAAATCCCGCCCATTGGGGGTGGAACCAGTTGGCGATTTCGAGCGGCCGCAACCGGCCGTGGAGCAGGAAGCGATAATCGAGGGTGGAGGTGTCCATCGTGTAGCTGCCGAGCGCGAAGTTGTCGTGCTGGTGCAGGATGACGTCGGTCACGTTCAGGTCGTGCCCGCGGAGATCGGCCCAGCCGCGCACGGCATCAACCGGCACGCTTTTCACCGTGAGATGCTCCGCTTCGAAATGGCTTGAAAGGCCGGCCAGGTGCCAGCCGTCGGCAAATTCGGCGTCGCCGTGCAATGCGACCGGCGAGGTGAGGGTGAGCAGGCCGGGCAGATGGCCGGGCATCCGCGCGGAGACCTGGGCCAGCAGCGCGGGCCCGAGGGCGAGGTCGAAACTGACGCGGGCGTTTTGGGCTTTCCAGTCGGCCCGGCCGTGCAGCGAAACCGGCGTGTCGGCGATGATTCCAGCGATTTCGGCTTTCACGCCCGGCCGCGGGCCCGGCGTCAAATGGGCGAGGAGATCGGTGCCCTGGACGGACCAGCCGCCGAAGGTTGCGGCAGAAAAATCGATGGTGCGTGGGGTAAAACGCAGCTCACCCGGCCAGGCGATGCCCTGCACCTGCAGGCGGACGGCCCGGGCGTTGGCGCGCGTCGGCAGGAAAAACTCGGTGGCGCTGAGGTCGAGCGAGGCGGGCGCGGCCCGGCCAAGCAGGGGCATTTTCACGGTGGCGCGCAGCTCGCTGGCGCGCATCGGCCAGGGGGTTTCCCGGTGAAAGGCGCGGGCGTTGAATACGGCCGTGACGAGTGCGCTGCGGGCGTCGGAAGGCGTGAGTTCGAGCTGGAGTTGAGGCTCATCGAACGAGGCCAGTTCCTCATCGAAGCTGGCGAGCTGGCGGCTGAAGTGAGGATAATTCTGCGCAATGAATTCGGCCAGCGGCAGCATGCCGGCGGGGCCGGGTTTGGCGACATCGGGCAGGTGCCACCCGCCCCGCGCGGTGACGATGAGGTTCTCAATGCGGCAGTTGAATTGCGCCAGTTTGATGGTGTGCTGGCTCGGATTAAAATAGGCCGTGCAATCACAGTCGCTCACGAATGCCTCGGCCTGGCCGGTGGGCGAAAGCATGGCGGGCACAAAAAGGTTCGCCCGGGCCAGGCAGATCTCACGCAGGTCAAAATTACCGGCCAGCAACGCCCATGGATCGAGGCGCACATAAAGGCCGCGTGCGGTAAAGAGGGT
This sequence comes from Opitutaceae bacterium, assembly GCA_035568935.1. Lineage (GTDB taxonomy): Bacteria > Verrucomicrobiota > Verrucomicrobiia > Opitutales > Opitutaceae > DASRHD01. The sequence continues at coordinate 12,203 of DATMNP010000005.1, forward strand.
TTCGGCGTAGGCCTGCGATTCGAGGCTGACGTCTTCGGCGAGCAGGCGGCCGGAGGGGTCGAGGGTGGCGTGGCGGAAGTGCACGGTGAGCTGCGAGCTGGCGAGCCGCGATTCGATCGCACGCAGAAGAAAATCCGGCACCGGGAACTGGCGCGCAGCGAGAACATAGAGCTGCACGGCGAGCAGCACGCTGAGCAGGAGCCAGAGCGTCCACCGGGCGAAAGTGCACGTGCATGAGCCGCACCAGCGGCAGGTGGACCAGAGCGGAGAGGCGGCTTTCACGGGGAAATCGCAAACACCGGATGCCGGGCTATTGGGGCGTTTGGGATTTGGCGACCGGAGTTTCCACCGCCGGGATGGTGGCTGGCGGCGGCGAAGTCGTGAGGGTAAAGAGCGCGTCAAGCAACGGCTGCTCAACCTCGAAGACGGCTCCGAACTCGGACGAGCCAGCGAGTTGCGTGCCCCCGCTGATGCGTTCGGTAAAGCAGAGCGGGGTGGTGGTCGTGGTGGCGGGCGCGCCACTGGCGGCGGCGAGGGAGATGGCGGTGTCGAGCTGGTAGCCCCACGGGCGGTTTTCGCCGCCGGCCGGCACGGTGGAGGGAAATTCATCGAGGACGAAATCTTTTGCGCGCAGGGTGCGAAGTGCCGCCAGCAGGGTTTGCAGCGCCGCACGGCGATCTGCGGGTTCGGCGGCGAGGACGGCGTCCCAGCTGGCCGGCCTGGTATTGTCGCCCGGTGCCGCGAGGGATTTTTCGAAGAGGACGGTTTTGTCGGCGAGGCGGGTGAGCTTCAGGCCGGTTATTTTTGCGCCGGCGGGGAGGGCGCGGAGCAAACGATCGCGATAGGCGTGGGTAACGATGGGTGTGGCGGCGAGAATGAAGGGATCGACGGCGTAAACCGAATCGACGCCGGAGATTTTGGCATAAACCGAGGCATCCGCCGCGAGGCCGAGCTGCAGGGTGAGGGCCGGAGGCGGAGTGTTGAGCGCTGCGGGTTGCGCACCGGGGCGGGCGAGCACGAGGGTGATTTCGCGTTCGGGCCGGTTGAAACCCCAGCGTTCCAGGTCGCCACCGGACGGTGCGTCGCTGGCAAATTTCTTGGCGGAGAGCAGCGAAAGGTTTTCGAGCAGGCGTTGGATGACGGCAAAGTCGGCGGGCTGGGTTTGCGGGCCGGCGCCGGGGGAGCGATGGACGATTTGCCAGTGGGCATTGTCCGTGGCGGCAGCGGGAGATTCGAGGCGTTGGAGGGTCAGTTCGGGTACATTGGGCGCATGCAGGGTGATGGCGGTTACATCATGGGGGTCGAAATCGACAAGATGCCTTTCCCGGAGGACCTCCTGCGCGTTTTTGAAGTTTTTGAAAAGATCGTTGGGAAATGAAACGGTGAAGATGGCGGGCTTGTCGTCCATCTTGGCATAGAAAAGTGTCTCGGTTGGCGCGGGGCCGGCCGTGGCGGGCGTGACCGGATTGCCGAGGAGGAGGGTTTCGCGGCGGTTGTTGCCGTCAACGGTGATGCGGAGGGCGGGCGTGGCGAGGCCGGTGTGGTCGTCGGCCTCGCGGGCATCGAGGAATGATTGGGCCTGGAGAGTGGTGAGGTCTTTAAGCGCGAGTTCAGTGGCGGATTTGTTGGCGCGGGCGAGGATGGGGCTTTCGAATGACCAGCGGTCACCGTCGCGGTGGATGCCCACGGGTGGCCCGGCGATTTCGAGGCGGAGGGCGCGGGCTTCGAAGACGGGGATGGTGAAAAGCGCGTTGTCGCGGAGTTGGTCGAGCGGCAGCGTGAGGCTGTCGGCCAGGCTGCGGTCGACGACATGGATGCGCCTGCCGTCGGGGGACAAAACATAGAGACGGTTGCCGACGCGGGTTTCGGCCCCGACGCGAAGGGTGTAGGTTTGGGCGGCTTGTGCACCGTCGGTTCCGGAAGTGAAGGTGATGGTGAGCTGGGGCTGGTCGAGGCCGTAATCGGCGAGGGTCTGTCCGTTTTTGGCGAGGTCGGTGACGAGAAAACTGGTGTCGTGCTCGAGCGTCTGAAGTTGGGTGAGAATACGGCTGACCGCGTTGAGGTTGGCGGGCCAGCCGTCAAGGTTGGCCGGCTTGCGGAAGAGCCAGGCATCGGCGCTTTGCTCGAAGCGGATCGGTTCGGGCGACGCCCGGCTGGAAATCTCGAGGGCAACAATGTTGGCGGCTTCGGGGCCGAGGACACGATTGCCGGTCTGCCGGAGGGAGTCTTCGGTGATGAAATGCGGCTCGATGTAGAAAATAAACGCGAAGACCACCACGTTTAGAAAGAGCAGGACGAGCGTGATTTTGGTGCGCATCGGGAGGCAGGATGAAACGACTTGGGTTTAACGGCGGCGCGTCCAGTAAACGAACAGGCCGAGCAGGGCGGCGACGGCGGGCGGAAGCAGGAGCAGGCCGAGGCGGAGTTTGGCGAGGCTGAGGGTGCTGAGCGAGATTTGGTAGCGTTCGATGGGCCGCGCGGGAATGACGAGCTGGGTGTCGCGGTCGGCCGCCCAGTTGATGGCGGCGAGAACAAGGTTTTGGTTGCCGGCGTTGACCAGGCGGTTGTTGGTGACCAGTTCGGAGGTGCCGCAAACGATGAGCCGGCCGCCGCGTACGCTGAGCGGCAGGGCTTCGCCGCTGGCGCCGCGGGCCGTGACGCGCTCGGAAGCGGCGATAATGCCCAGGCAATTCTTTGTTTGAGCCGTGCCTTTGAGGTCTATGCCCGGGGTGAAGGTGGGCAGACTGGGGCGACGGTAGTCGCGATAGCCCCAGGCGGTGGTCGAGGTGGAGGCGAGGCAGGTGACCGTGAGACTGTCATCCAGGATGCGGCTTGGATCGGCCCGCACGGAGCGCGCGGGGCCGAGCCGCAGGTGAAGGTTATTATCGATCAATACCTGGGTGACAGGATGGGAATTGTAATTCCACAGCATGAGGTCGCCGTCATCGGTCATGTTTTTGGCGCCGGTGTCGCAAATGAGGTCGTCGTCGGCGACAACGCCCCAGTCGGCGAGCAGGCTGTCGAGACCGAAGGGCCGGCCGGGATCGATGAGCAGGATGAGGCGGCCGGCGCGGATGGAAAGAAATTGGCGGAGCTGCTCCTGCTCAAAGCGGTCAAAGGTGCCGCGTGGGCCGGCGGCAATGAGCAGCGCGGCATCGTCGGGAACCTTATTGGTGACGGTCAGGTCGAGGAGCTTGACGTCGAAGTTGCGGTGGCGGAGTTCGTCGCCGAGCAACGAAAGGCCGCGCACGGGATCGACGTCGTCGGGCCGCTGTTCACCGTGGCCCGAGAGAAAATAAATTTTTTTCTGCCCGGCATTGGCGACATCGAGGATGGCGGCGGTGAAGGCCTGCTCGCCCAGGAAGGCGGTGCGGCGTTTGTTTTTGAACTCGTAGAGTTCGTTGAGGTGAAGCACGCGGTGTTTTTCGCCGCAGATGACAAGGATGTCGCCCACCTGGTCGATGCCGAGCTGCTCGGCCTCGCGGCGTTGCTGGTAAACGTCGAGGTGTTCGAAGGAAACCCTCCCCGCGTCATTGGCCCTGGTGGCAAAGGCATATTCGCTCAGCAGGTTGTCCACATCGTGTGCGATGATGGCGAGTTCCGCGTCATCGGAACCCTCGTCAAACGTGACGACGATGCGCACGGGCTGTGCGAGCTGGCGGAGGTAGGATTGGGTCTCGGGTGAAAGCGCGTAGCGGCGGTTGGCGATGAGGTCGTAGCGCCAGGAGTGGCGGCGCGCGAGATAGCTGAGCCCAAGGAAGAGGGTGAGCACGAGCAGCGCCTGCAGGAGCAGATTGGCGGTGCGGACCCAGCGGACGGTGCGAAAACTTTCGGCGGAGGGCATGGGGGTCAGCTGTGCAGGAGCCTGGCCTCGATGCCGAGGATGCTGAAGATGAGGGCGAGCACGGTGCCGCTCAGGTAGAAAAGCAGCTCGCGGGTGTCCGCGACCCCCCGGCAAAAGTCTTCGAGGTGTTGAAAAACATGGGCGTAATCGACGGCGTCTTTCAGCGGGTGCAACGCCGTGACGGTACTGAGCATTTCCGTGTCGTGCAGGACGTTTGTGCCGATGGTGAGCACGAGAAGCAAAGCGCAGCTGGAGATTCCCGCCACGGGTTGGCTGCGCGTGAACGAACTGGTGAAAACCCCGATGCTGATAAAAAACAAACCGGATACGGCGATGAAGGTATAGCCGCCCACGATTGAAGCCGGGTCAAGGAAGCGGGCGTCATCGGAAAAATGCCGGAGGAGATAAAAATACGCGCCGGTCGAGGCCCAGAGCGCGCAATAGAGAAAGTAGGCGGCGAAAAACTTCCCGAGCACGACTTCCGTGGTGGTCACGGAAGTGGTGAGCAGCGTCTCGAGCGTGCCGAGCCGGCGTTCCTCCGCCAGGCACTTCATGGTGAACAGCGGCACCATGAAACATACCGGCACCCAGAAGAGGGCAAAGAACAGGAACGCGGGGGAGTATTCCTGGGCCGTCCCGCTATACTGGCCCACAATCCAAAAGAAGATGCCGCCCATCACGCCGAGAAAAAGCACGGCCGCGATGTAGGTGGCCGGGTTGACCAGCAGCATGCGGATCTCGTGGCTGAGGATGGTCCAGAAATGTTTCATTTCAGAAAATTAAAAGCCAGGGACCAGAAGCCAGATGGCAGAAGTCAGAGGGTTTATGGGCATGGAATTTATTGCTTTGATCCGACCTCTGGCCTCTGACCTCTGGCCTCGGGCCTCGGGTTTACCGGCGCGTCCTTCACGTCCCAGCTGCGCTTGGTCGCGGCGAGGAAAACGTCCTCGAGGGTGGGGTTGGCGCGGCTGAGGGCGCGCACGCGGAAATTTTGCGCGACGAGCGCGCGCAGGAGCGGTTCGCCCAGCTCGTCGTTGCTTCCGGTGGTGAGCGTAAGGGCGCGGAAACCATCGGCCGCCGGCTCGGCGGACTCGGCGATTTTCAACGTCGGGTCGATGCCGGTGAGGAGCGCGGGCAGCGTGGCGGTGTCGCCGGCGAGGTCGATGCGGTAGGTCGAGCGGCCGAGAATTTCGTGGCGCAGCGCGGCCGGTGTGCCCTGCGCGACCACGCGGCCGCCGTTGATGATGAGCACGCGGTCGCAGGTGACTTCGATCTCGGGCAGGATGTGGCTGGAGATGATGACGGTCATGCGGCCGCGCAGGCTGGCGATCAGGTCGCGCACGATGAGGATTTGGTGCGGGTCGAGGCCGATGGTGGGCTCGTCCATGATGATGACGGGCGGCTCGGCGAGGACGGCCTCGGCAATGCCGACGCGCTGGCGGTAGCCTTTGGAGAGTTTGCCGATGAGCCGGTGGCGGACGCGTTTGAGGTCGCAGAGTTCGAGGATTTCGTCGAGGCGGGGGCCGAGCTTGCGGCGGGGCACTTCCTTGAGGCGGCCGCGATAATAAAGATATTCGATCACGCGCATGTCCTCCGGCAGCGGGTTGTTCTCGGGCATGTAACCGACGAGGCGTTTGACGTCATCGGGCTGCGTGGCCACGGGCAGGCCGCAGAGATGCACGCTGCCGGACGTGGCCGGCAGATAGCCGGTGAGGATGCGCATCGTCGTGCTCTTGCCGGCGCCGTTGGGACCGAGGAAGCCGATGATCTCGCCGCGCGCGACGGTGAAACTGATATCGTTGACCGCCGTGATCCCGGAGTAAGTCTTGACGAGGTGCGAGACTTCAATGGCGGGCGCGGTGGCGATATCAACGGCGGGCATAAGGGCAAGTTGAGCAATCGTTTGACCTGACTGCACCAGAAAAGTTTATGAAATATTGAGCTGCCAGGCCGCCGCCAGGCCGCGCAGGGTGAGGTCGGGCACGGGAGTGAAGGGATGCCGCAGGGTTTTATCGAGCAGCGCCGCGCTGCTGCCGGTGGCGAGCACGCGGGGGAGGGGCTCGCCGCGCGGTGCGAGTTCGGCCAGCACGGCGTCAAGCAACGCCTGGATCATGCCGCCAAAACCGACCACGGTGCCGATGCGCATCGCCTCGACGGTGGACCGGCCGATGGCGCGCGTGACCTCGAGCGAATCGTCGAGCACCGGCAGGAGCGCCGTCTGCTCGTGGAGGTAACGCCGCATGACTTCGACACCAGGTGCGATGATGCCACCCTCGTAGCCGCGCGATTGCGTGATGATGTCGAAGGTTACCGCGGTGCCAAGGTCGATGACGATGGCGGGCGAACCGAAAAGCGCGTGGGCGCCGGCGGCATTGGCGAGGCGGTCGGGACCGATCTCCTTCGGGCGCGGGTAACCAATGCGCACGCCAAGTTTTTTTTCATGGGTGAGCTGGAAAACCGGCCGCGGCAGTTTCAGCGCGGCGAGGAGCGGCGAGAGTTTTTCCGTGGCCGCAGGGACGACCGAACAAAAAGCCGCGCCCTCGATCGCGGGATGGGCGGCCAGTATCTGCGCGAGCACGGGACCGAGGCCATCGCGGGCATCGTCGAGCCGCCGGGTCGGCAGCGCACGCTGAAGGCCGGTCGCGCCCGTGGCGACGACGCCGTAGTGCGTATGAGTGTTGCCGATGTCGATGCAGAGAAGGCTCATCGAAGTTGAATGTTGAAGGTTGATAGTTGAAAGGCCAGCGCAAGCTCTGGCCACGGGCGGACATTTCTTTCAACTCCCATCTTTCACCTTTCAACTGTTTGCTTTCTCCAGCGTCACTTCGCCGGCGCGGAAGCGGAGGATTTTCCCGGCGTCGGTGCGCAGGAGCAGCGAGCCTTCGTCGTCGATGCCAGTGGCCGTGCCCGGGATCTTTTTCTCCCCTTGCACGAGGGTGACAGACTGGCCGCGCAGCACGTCGTAGCGGGCCCAGAGTTCGGCAAAGGTTTTGCCGTGGTCGCCCTCGACGAAGCCCGTATAGGCGAGCAACACGCGGCCGATGAGCGCGGCGGCGAAGCGGTTGAGGTCGAGCGGCGCGCCTGTCTGCTCGGCGAGCGAGGTGGCGGTGGCGGCGAGCGGGCGCGGCCAGGCGTCACGCGCGGCGTTGACGTTGAGGCCGAGGCCGAAGACGAGGTCGCGGATCTGGTCGGCGTCGACGCGAGCCTCGGTGAGCATGCCGCCGGCCTTGCGCCCGGCGAAGATGAGGTCATTGGGCCATTTGAGGCCGGGCGCGAGCGAGCAAAAATTGGCCACGAGCTCGCAGATGTTGACCCCCATCCAAAGGGTGAACGTTTGCATGCGCGCAGGTTCGAGGCGGGGGCGGAAGGCAAAGCTGACGTAGAGATTTCCGTTGGCCTCGCTGTGCCATGTCCGGCCGAAGCGGCCGCGGCCGTGCGTCTGGCGGCGGGCGAGTACGGCGAACGGCGCGGGCCGGCCGGCCGCGAGCTGGCGCTCGGCCTCGTTGTTCGTGCTGTCGACTTCGTCGAAAAAAGCCAGCGCGAAGCCGCGCGCGCGCCGCCGCAGGTGGGCTTCGATCAGGGCCAGGTTGAGCGTGGCCGGCGACCGCGTAAGCTTGTAGCCGCAGCTGCGCACGGCCTCAAACGCGAAGCCCTGCGCGCGGAGTTTTTCCATGTGCGTCCAGATGCCGACGCGGCTCATGCCGAGTTTTTTTGCGAGCGCGGTGCCGGAGACAAAGCCAGGCTCGCTGTCGAGCAATTCGCGCAGGATGACGGTTTCGGGCAGGCTCATGCGAACAAGTTCACGGTTCTCTGTTTACGGTTCACGGTTCCGCATGCGGCCAACGGTGAACAGTGAACCGTGAACGGTGAACTTTTTTCATGTTTTCCAGTCGAGGCCGATGTCGGCCCACACGCTGTGGTGCACGAGCGCGCCGGTCGAAATGAAATCGAGGCCGAGGCCGGCCAGTTGCGGAAGTTTTTTCAGGGTGATGCTGCCGCTCGCCTCGGTGAACGTGCGCCCGCCGATGAGCGCGACGGCGCGGCGGAGTTGCGCGGGCGTGAAATTATCGAGCAGCAGTACATCCGCGCCGGCGGCCAGTGCGGGCGGGATTTGCGCCAGCGAATCGACTTCGATTTCCACCGGCAGTTCTGGCGCGGCGCATTTGGCCGCGGCGACGGCGGCGGCGAGGCCGCCGGTCGAGCCGAGCAGCGCGAGGTGGTTGTCCTTGAGCAGCACGCGGTCGAAAAGGCCGAGCCGGTGGTTCCAGCCGCCGCCGCAGGCCACGGCGTATTTTTCCAGCATGCGGTAACCGGGCGTGGTCTTGCGCGTGTCGAGCAGGCGCGTGCGCGTGGCGCCGAGCGCCTCGGCGTAACGGTGCGTCTGGGTGGCCACGCCGCTGAGGCGCTGGAGAAAATTCAGGATGACGCGCTCGGCGGTGAGGAGTGTCCGCGGGTCGCCGCTGAGCGTGGCGAGCACGGCACCGGCCGGCCGCCGGGCGCCGTCACGGGTGCGGAGCTGGGCGGTGGCGCGGCCGCCGTAAACCGAGAGGATGAGCGGCAGCAGCGGCAGGCCGCACACGGTGAGCGGTTCACGCGCGACGAGATCCGCCGTGCCGGAGCGGGCGGCCACGCCGGCGATGCTGGCCGTGGAGAGATCGCCCGTGCGCGCGGGGCGCGTGCGCAAGCCGAGCCCGTGCAAATCCTCATCGCGCGCCATCTCGACCAGCCGGCGCAGATGTCCGAGGTCGAGGTCGTCCCACGCCAGGCGCTGCAGCAGCGTGTCGGCGGAGAGGGATTTGGGTGAGGCGGGCATGGCGAAAAGTAGCGGGTAGATCGTAGCGCGTAGCGAGTATGGAACAGTTTAACCACTGATGGCCACTGATTGTCACTGATATATCCATGCAGTTGAACCGCGAATGAATGCGAATTTTTCCTCGGTTTGCACCGCCAATGACCGCTGAGCGCCGCCGAATTTTCCCGCGGATAGCGCGGACGAACGCGGATGGGAGCCATTTATCCGCGTCTATCTGTGTGATCCGCGGGAAAAATGATTTTTCGGACACTCCTATTAGCGTTCATTCGCGGTTAAAACTGCATGGCTGTGGTCACCCCCGCACCTGGCCGGTGCCGGTGACGAGCCATTTGTGGCTGCACAGTTCGTTCAGGCCCATCGGGCCGCGGGCGTGCAGGCGGTCGGTGCTGATGCCGATCTCGGCGCCGAGGCCGAACTCGAAGCCGTCGTGAAAGCGCGTGCTGGCGTTCCAGAAAACCGTGGCGCTGTCCACGCCGGCCAGGAATTTTTGGGCGGCGGCCTCGTCGGTCGTGACGATGGCGTCGCTGTGCGCGGAGCTGTCGCGGTTGATCGTGGCGATGGCGGTGTCGAGCGAATCGACGACGCGCACGGCGAGGATGAGGTCGAGAAACTCCGTGGTGTAATCGGCTGCGGTCGCGGGTGTGAAGGAAAGTTTTTCGCGGGCCAGGATCGCGGCGCTGGCGGCGTCGCAGCGGAGCTGGACTTTTTGGGCAAGCAGCGCGCGCGCGGCCTGCGGCAGGAATTTTTCCGCGATGTCGCGGTGGACGAGCAGCTGCTCGGCGGCGTTGCAAACGCCGGGGCGGGAAACCTTGGCGTTCAGGACGATTTTCTCCGCCATGGCGAGGTCGGCGTCGCGGTCCGCATAAACAAAGCAGATGCCGGTGTAATGCTTGATGACCGGGATGGTGCTGTTCTGCGCGACGAAGCGGATAAGGCTTTCGCCGCCGCGGGGAATGATGCAGTGGATCAGCGTGTCGAGCTTGAGCAGGGTGGTGAGGGCAGCGCGGTCGGTGGTGGGGATGAGCTGGACCGCGTCGGCGGGCAGTTTGGCGTGCGCAAGCGCCTCCTGCACCAGCGCGGCGAGCGCCAGGTTGGTGTGGAAGCATTCGCTGCCGCCGCGGAGGATGGCGGCGTTGCCGGACTTCAGGCAGAGGATGGCGCAGTCGATGGTGACGTTGGGGCGCGCTTCGTAGATGATGCCGATGACGCCGATCGGCACGCGGACCTTGCGGAGGCGCAGGCCGTTGGGGCGCGCAATGTCTTCCAGAATATTTCCGACCGGATCGGGCAGGGCAATGACCTGGCGGACGGACTCGGCGAGCTGCGTGAGGCGTTTTTCGGTGAGCGTCAGGCGGTCGCGCTGCGCGGAAGGGAGCAGGGCGGCATCGGGCGCGGCGAGATCGCGATGGTTGGCGGCGAGGAGTTCGGCGGACTTTTTTTCCAGCAACCCGGCCAGTTGGAGCAGAGCGGCGTTCTTCGCGGCGGTGGGCGCGATCGCAAGCACGAGCGACGCGGCGCGGGCGCGCTGCGCGATTTGCGTGACGGTCTGGGCGAGATCGGCGGACATAAACCGAAGAATCTCACGCAAAGCCGCGAACTCCGCAAAGAAAAATTAAATGTCAGAAAGGATATGTTCGCCTTCGGATGTAGCCGGTCTCGGTGAGGCCGGTGCCAGGGTCGCCGACCCCGGCTACAACCCTGCGTCTTTGCGCAAAAAAATATGCCTCAAAACCGCGTCATGCGGCTGAGTTCCTTCAGGCGGGCGTCGATGGCCTTGCGGCCGGCCGAGCTGAGGCGGTTGACGCTGAAACTCTCGACCGTGAGGCTGGCGCAGGCGGTGGCGCAGGCAACGGCGCGCTTGAGCGCGGCGAAGTCGGTGCGGTTGGCGGAGGCGAGGCAGCCGATGAGTGCGCCGGCGTAGCTGTCGCCCGCGCCGGTGGGGTCGATGAATTTCGTGACAGGGTAGGCGGGCAGCGCGAAGAAGCCGTCGGGATGGAAAAGGAGCGAGCCGTGTTCGCCTTTCTTGAGGACAACGGCGTGCGGGCCCAGGCGGCGCAGGGCGTGGCCGGCGCGGATGAGGTTGCGCTCGCCGGTCAGGAGGAGCGACTCGTCCTCATTGATGACGAGGAGGTCGATGCGCTTGAGCAGGCGTTCGAGCTCGGGGCGGGCGGTGTTGATCCAGAGGTCGAAGGTGTCGGCGAGGACGAAGGGACGGTTTTTGCCGCGCGGGAGCTGGTCGAGCACATGCAGCTGGAGCGCGGGCTGGATGGCGCCGAGCATGACGAACGGCGTGTCGAGGTAGGAGGGCGGCAGCTCGGGCGAAAAATTTTGGAAAACGTTGAGCTGGATTTCGAGCGTGTCGCGGCCGGCGAAATTTTCTCGGTAGCGGCCGGACCAGAAAAAAGTCTTTCCTGCGGGGTCGGTTTGCAGGCCGGCGAGGTCGATGCCGTGCTTGCGGTAGAGCTTGACGAATTTTTCCGGGAAATCGCCGCCGACGACGCCGACGAGGCGGGCCGGCGTGAAATAACTGGCGGCGATCGAGGCGTAGCTCGCGGCGCCGCCGAGGATATTGTCGCTCTGGGCGTGGGGTGTGGCGACGCGGTCGATGGCGACGGAGCCGATGATGAGGGCGGGGCGGGCAGTGCGCGGGTAGGGCATGAGCGGTGAAAAGTCGGAGGAAATTGCTGGTTTCGCAGTAGGAGTTAAGGGTTCAAGTCAAAGGTGAAAGGTTCTTCCAGCCGGGTGTTGACCTTATGCCCGTTCTTCTCACCTGGAACAAACTTCCATTGGAAAATAGCGTCTAATACCGCTTTGGACAATCGTGGGTCAGGCGATTTCATCACCACCGGGGAAACCACATTGCCATTTGTGTCCACGACATATCGAACCGTGACAACGCCAACAATGCCCTTTGCTCGCACCACCTTGGGATAAACTGCATTTACTGCATGAATAATCTGGGGCGGTCTATCTCCATTGTTGGTGGAAGCCGGACTTATATGAGAAATTTCTGTTGGCGTAAGCGCAGTGCCAGGAACGCCATTCCCCGCCGGCTGAGTTGCGCACCCGGAAAGCGCAAGGCATGTGCTGACGACAGAAATAAGATGCAGGATTCTCATCTTTTGCGAAACAGCTGATCGGGGATTCACCTGCTTAGTTGGTGACGGTCAGGTTCGTGGCGACGAGGGGCTCGTCATCGATTTCAATGAGGATTGAGTAATCGCCGGGCTGGGGAAAGCTGAGGTTGCGGATCTCGTTGATGAGGTTGATGCGCTGGAGCGGGCCGGGCGATTCGAACGGGCGCTCGAGCAGCTGGGTCATTTGCGTGGGGTCGCGGCCCAGGGAGATGCGGATGTTGTGCTGGCCGGCCGTGCAGTCGGTCAGGGTGAGAAACCAGATCATGAACGGGTGCGTGACGGGAAAACGGTGGGCCTTGATGTTTGAAAACACGCCGAGGATGGTGTGCTTGCCCGAGGCGGGATCGATGTGAACGCCGTCACAGGTGAGCCAGACAAGAAGTTGGGGCTTTGATTGCATGGGATGATTTGGGCCCCGGGCGTGGCACGGCGCAAATCATTTTGATCCCAACGGTCCGTTAAAACTGGGAAACAACCATGATCGTACAGATAATCTTGCCGTCATCCCGAGCCCAACGAGGGATGACAGCAAAATTATAACCCAGCATGCCCATCAACGCCCAGACGCTCCTTCATTCAGCCGCGGCTTATCCGCCATGGCTCGTTACCGTGTGCGCGGTTGTGGCGGGAATTTTTGTGCTGTGGCTCGTGGGCAAGCTGCTGAAATGGAGTCTCATGGTGATTGCTGCCACGGTTCTTGTCCTGGGCGCCGCCGCCTTGGTGTGGCTGGTATTTCGGTAGGCCGCGTCACGTTTGACTTGTCAGCCTTTTGGCCCTGCCATTATTGCTTTACGATGAAGTACGTATTTGTCACGGGCGGTGTGGTTTCCTCGCTGGGCAAGGGTCTGACGGCGGCGGCGCTGGGCGCGCTGCTGGAATCGCGGGGGCTGACCGTCCGCATCCAGAAATTCGACCCTTACCTCAACGTCGATCCGGGCACGATGAGCCCGTTTCAGCACGGCGAGGTTTACGTGCTTGAGGACGGCGCGGAGACCGATCTCGACCTCGGCCACTACGAGCGGTTCACGAGCGGGAAACTCTCGCGCTTAAACAATCTCACTTCCGGCCAGGTTTACGAGAGCGTCATCCAAAAGGAACGGCGCGGCGATTATCTTGGTGCGACCGTGCAGGTCATCCCGCACGTCACGAACGAAATCAAGGACCGCATCCACGCCGCGGCAAAGGACGTGGACGTGCTCATCACCGAGATCGGGGGCACCACCGGCGACATCGAAGGCCTGCCGTTCCTGGAAGCACTGCGGCAGTTTGCGCTCGAGGCCGGGCCGCGCGACGTGGTGTTCATGCATGTGACGCTCGTGCCGTTTCTCAACGCCGCGGGTGAGCTGAAGACCAAGCCCACGCAGCAGTCCGTGGCCAAGCTGCGCGAAATCGGTATCCAGCCGCATGTCGTTGTGTGCCGCTGCGACCGGCCGCTCGATCCAAGCCTGCGCGACAAAATCTCGATGTTCTGCAACGTGCCCATGAAAGCCGTCATCGAGTGCCGTGATGTCGCGCATTCCATTTACGAGCTGCCGCTCGCGCTGCAGAAGGAAGGCCTGGACGAGATTGTGGTCGAGCTCTTCGGCCTCAAACACCCGGCGCCCACCAAGAATATCTGGGAGGAAATCGTCCGCCGCATTCTCAATCCCGCGCACGAGGTGCGCATCGGCGTCGTCGGGAAGTACATTGAGCTGCAGGACGCGTACAAATCCGTCTATGAATCGCTCACGCACGCCGGTATCGCGAACAACTGCCGGGTGAACATCGTGCGCATCGACGCCGAGGACCTGGAAAAGAAAAACGGCCTCGCGCAGCTCCGCGGCCTCAATGGCATCCTCGTGCCCGGCGGCTTCGGCGACCGCGGCACCGAGGGCAAGATCGCTGCCGCGCGCCATGCCCGCGAAAAGAAAGTTCCTTACTACGGCCTCTGCCTCGGCCTGCAGATCGCCGTCATCGAGTTTGCGCGCAATGTGATCAAGCTTCCCCGCGCCAACAGCACCGAGTTCGACCTGAAGACCCCGCACCCCGTCATCAACATGATGGAGGAGCAGAAAAAAATCATCGACAAGGGCGCGACCATGCGGCTCGGCAGCTACGAATGCGCGCTCACGACCGGCACCCGCGCGAGCAAGGCCTACGGCAAAGCCAACGTCCGCGAACGCCACCGCCACCGCTACGAGGTCAACAACGCCTACGTTGGCCAGCTCCAGCGCGCCGGCCTGATCGTGAGCGGCATCAACCCGCGGCGCAACCTCGTGGAAATCGTCGAACTCAAAAACCATCCCTGGTTCCTCGGCGTGCAGTTTCACCCCGAGTTCCAGTCGAAGCCCAGCGCGCCGCACCCGCTCTTTGCCGCCTTCATCGCCGCGGCCATAAAAAACAAACGCGGTGGCGCACGCCGCCTGCGAAAATGACGAATGACGAATGACCGATTCCCAATGACGAATACCAATGACCAACGTCTGGCCTGTTCGCATGCTGACTGGAGGATGTCTTCAAATTATGCCTTCCGCTTGCTATTCTGATGACAAACTCTGGATTGTTCATTCGCCATTCGAAATTCGTCATTGCCACCCACCCCATGCTTTTCGATCCGAAGAAACTCCTGCTCATCGCCGGCCCGTGTTCGCTTGAAAACGAGCGTGTCTGCCGCGCCGTGGCCGAAAAGTTGGTTGAGATCGGCCGCGCGCATCCCGAGCTGCGCATCGTGTTCAAGGGCTCCTTCGACAAGGCCAACCGCACATCGCTCGCCGGCGAGCGGGGCACCGGCCTCGAGGCGGGCCTGAAACTGCTCGCGCTCGTGAAGCAGGACTATGGTTTTCCTGTGCTCACCGATGTGCACGAAACCCAGCAGGTGCCGGCCATCGCCGCGGTCTGCGACGTTGTGCAAATCCCCGCGTTTCTCTGCCGCCAGACCGACCTGCTGCTCGCCGCCGCCGCCAGTGGCCGCGTGGTCAACGTGAAAAAAGGCCAGTTTCTCTCGCCGCAGGAAATGCCCTTCGTCACCGGCAAACTGCGCGAAGGCGGGGCCAAGGAAATCTGGCAGACCGAGCGCGGCTCAACCTTCGGCTATCAAAATCTCGTCGTGGACATGCGCTCGTTCACGCTCATGAAGCAAAATGGTTTCCCCACGGTCTTTGACGCCACGCACAGCGTACAGCTCCCCGGCGCGGCCGGCGGCAAAAGCGGCGGCCAGCGCGAGTTCGTGCCACCGCTCGCCCGCGCCGCGCTCGCGGCCGGCGCCGACGGGCTTTTCATCGAAACCCATCCGAAGCCCGAAGAGGCCATCAGCGATGGCCCCAGCCAAATCCCTCTCGGCGAAATGCCCGCACTCATTGCAAGTTGCCTGGCAATTTGGAAAGCGGCGCGTGGATAGGGCGGACTGAATTAACGAACGAAATCGCCAGTCGTTGCGTCAAACCGGCACGCTGTCTTCACGCGCCCCACCTTGACCATTTTGTTTTCAAGCCCAAAGCTCCTGCCAAAACCCAGTTTTATGGAAACGTTTCTCATCGACGTGCCGATGCCCTCGATGGGCGCGACGGTCAACGAACTCACCGTCATCGACCTCAAGGTTCAACCCGGCGCGCATATTGCCAAGGGCGAAAAAATCGCCGAGCTCGAAAGCGACAAATCGGTTTTCGAATTTGAAGCGCCCTGTGACGGCGTCATCACCGAAATCAAAGGCCGCGCCGGAGACATTGTGGCCAGCGGGGCTCCGTTCCTGCGCATCCAGACCAGCGATACGAGCCTGAGGCATTTAGAGGCAAAAGGCCAGAGGCTAGAGGCTAGAGGTCAGAAGACAGAAACCGGAAGCCAGAAGCCGGAGGGCAGGCTAGAGGCTACAGGCCTGAGGCCTGAGGCAGAAAATGAAAAACCGAAAGCGCAAATTCCGAGCGTTCCGACCTCCCGCCTGACGCCTCCCGCCTCTGGCCTTACGTGGACTCCCCGTGCGCGCAAGCTCGCCGAGGAAGCCGGCTTCGTCCCGGCGACGATCATCGACCTCGCTGGCACGGGCCCTGGCGGCGTCATCTCGGGTGACGATATTTCACGCTATCTCAAAGAACATAAAAATGGCGCGTACACGCCAAAAGCCCCGGTTCGCGATGCCGGATATTCCGGCGCGCCGACTGGCTGGGATCCGCGCGCGGTCGAGACGGTCTGCATCGCGGGTGTGGGCTATGCCGTGCCGAAGGCCGTGATGCCCAACTGCGAGCTGTTGAAAGAATTTCCTGACAAGACCGAGGCGGAAATCATCAAACTCACCGGCATCCGCGAACGCCGCTACGCCGCCGAGGGCGAGACTGCCACGAGCCTGGCCGTCACCGCGGTGCAGCATGCGCTCACGCAGGCGGGAATGGATGTGAGCCTCATCGACGGCGTCATCATGGCCACGCTGATACCCGACCAGCCGGTGCCGTCGATGGCCAGCGCGCTCGCGCAGCAGCTCGGCATCCCGCGGGCCCTGGCCTTTGATCTCAACGCTGCCTGTGCCGGCTGGCTCTACGCACTCGAGGTCGGACGCACCTTCATCCGCGGCGGCACGGCGAAAAATCTCATTGTCGTCACCGCTGAGCTGCTCTCGCGCATCACCAACCCAAAAGATCATGCCACCGCTTTCCTTTTTGGCGACGGCGCCGGTGCGGCCATCCTTACCGATCTGCCCGGCGGTCACCGCCTCGGCCGCATGGCGCTCTCGGGCGACGCCACGCAATTCACCGCCATCCAGCGTCCCGGCGGCGGTGCGACGCGGCCGTTTCCGCATCCCGGCGGGCATGATCGCGACGAATTTTATATCCAGATGAACGGCGCCGCGGTATTCCGCAATGCCGTCATCGGTTTCGGCGACCTGATCGAAGCGACGCTGGTGCGCCACAAGCTCAAGCCCGACGATATCGCGTGGATCGTGCCGCACCAGGCCAACGAGCGCATCTTGCGCGCGGTGAGCAAACGCGTCGGCATTCCCTTCGAAAAATTCGTGGTCACCATCGCCAAATATGGCAACACCAGCGCGGCCTCGGTCTCGATGGCACTCGGCTGGGCCGCGGAGGAAGGCATCTTCCACGCCGGGGACAAAATCATTTTCTGCAGCGTCGGCGCCGGCCTGACCTTCGCCGGCGGATTATTGGTTTGGTAGCGCGCGGCGCGTTGGGCGCCACGCAGTTGAAAGTTGCAGGGTGAAAGTTGAAAGACGGGCGAGATAACCTGAAAAAAGGTAGGGCGCGCTGTGAGTTTCCAAGCAATTTTTACCGAGGTCGCAGAGCAGTAAAAGCTTTCAAAGGTGGAGTGCGTTGACCTCAACGCGCTCATAAACGCGGCCGGAGGCCGCGTTCCGCCGCGGGTTCGCTCTTTCACCTTTCAACCATCACCTTTCAACTACCCTGTAGCTCGTAGCTTAATACGCTGAGCGCATAAATCGCCGCGGTTTCGCAGCGCAGGACGAGCGGGCCGAGCGTGATGGGCTCGAAGCCGGCCGATTTGCTCACGCTCATCTCGGCCGGCGTGAAGTCGCCTTCGGGGCCGATGAGCCAGAGGACATTTTTCGGGGCGCGGCCGTTCGCCGCGGAGAACGCAGTGAGCACGCTTTTCAGCGGCTTCGCGCCGGGCTGAAGGCTGGCGATGAGCTTCAGGTCGTAACCGTGCGCCGCTTCCATGAAGGCCGTCGCGTTTTGCACCGGGAGAATTTCCGGCAGCCACGGGTTGCCGCACTGCTTGGCCGCCTCGAGCGCGGCGGTCTGCCATTTTCCGGTTTTTTTGTCGGAGCGTTCGCCGTCGAGATGCACCTGCGTGCGCTCGCTCTCGAGCGGCGCGATGCGCGCGGCGCCGAGTTCGGTGGCCTTGCGCACGATGGCGTCCATGAATCCCCCCTTGGGCAGCGCCTGGCCGAGCGTGATGGTGTAGGGGAGCGGTTTGGCCTTTTGCAAAAATCGCACCTTGAGCCTGGCGGCGCGCTTGTCGGCCGCGAGGAGGTCGCAAATCCATTCCGTGCCGCGGCCGTCGAAGGCCACGACGGTGTTGCCCGCCTGGGCGCGGTTCACGGCGACGAGATGGTGGGATTCGTCGGGCGAAAGCGTGAGCTCGGTGGGCTCGCGGCTGGCGGGCTGGCAGAAAGCGCGGAAGTCGGGCATTAGGAAGACAAGGCTGAAGGACTGAAAAACTGAAAGGCTGAATAAGAGAAGTAACAAGCAGCAGGGATCAAGTGACAAGAAGAGGCTCCTTGAACGTCCAACATCCAACGTCCAAATACGGAGTAGAAACGTTGAACGCCGAACGCTGAACGGCGAAGTGTGCCGGACCAATTACCAACTACGACTGAGAATTACATAATGATGTGACGGATCACCAAGGTAGGGCGAGACGTCCCGGCGAGCCGAACTTCCCTCGGCTCGTCAAGGATGCCTCGCCCTACCTTTGGGGCGTCTGCGTGTAACTTCATTGGGTAATGATCAATAACTACCAAGTACGACAAAGATATTTACAAGCCAGCGGCTGTACCTAGGCTGCTTCGCTCTTAGCCCGGATGGCGGAATTGGCAGACGCGCTGGACTCAAAATCCAGTTCCCTCTAAAGGAGTGTGGGTTCGACCCCCACTCCGGGCATTAAATCAGAATTTTGACCGGCGCGGCCAACGCCGGCCAACTCAAGATAATCCTCGTCCAGATCAGCGAGTTCCGCGGTTGGGATTTCCGCAGCGAATTTTTTGGCCGGACCGCCGTTGGACCGAAAAACCCCGTTTTGGCCGGAAAAACAGGGAGAATGGCGTGGATTGGCCAAAGCGGCAATTTGCGCAAGTGACTCAATTCCGTTTTTCAAAGGCAGCTTCGTCGTGTCCGTGTAAGTCCAATCGGTCAGCCGCAGACTCTTGTGCCGGGCCACAATGGCGGTTAATCCGCAGGCTGGAGCAGGCGATTGACGGCATCACGGATTTCCGTGAGAGAAAAAGGCATGGAGAACAAGGTCTCCGTGGAGGCATCGCTTTTTTGAAGATCTCTCGCGGGAA
>DATMNP010000006.1:0-5892 GCA_035568935.1 Opitutaceae bacterium
CGGCGGATTAGGATAATCCGCCCTACCTCGGAAGACCGCAAGCAGTCGGACCAAACTAGCTGCCAACCATCGCCCGAATTTTTTCCAGGGCCTCTTCCATTCCGCGTTGGGCCAGCGGTGAAAGCTTCTCCCCGAAATCCAGGTTATCCACCGGCACGGTCAGCCACCAGGCTTTGGGGCACCGGCCAAAAACCTCCCGGGCCAGCCGCAGCAGGATCTGCGGGTCGACCACGTGCGTCATGATGCCCGAAGCGGGGGCCGCCGGGGCAATCTCACAAAGCGAAACCTCCTTCGAAAACGCGCCCACTGCATCCACGAAAATGACGCGAGCCGCCGTCGAGATCGGGTCCGCGAGTTCGGGCGTGAGCTGGTGACAGGTCATGGTGCGCACGCCGGACATCTTCCATCCGGCCACTTCGGTTGCGACCCTGGGCCCGACGGCATCGTCGCCGCGGAGTTCATTGCCATAGCCGATCACGAGCAGGCCCGCCGGTTCAGAAATGTGGATTTCAGGTGCCACAGGCTTTAAGATGGATTGAATGGCGACCTTTTGCGAGTGCGCTGTGGGCAGCGTGCAGGCTGGCGCTCGAGCCGGCCAGTAATTGGTAGTTGGAAATTAGTATTTGGTGCGGACGCAAGCGAGCGCCTGCGCTCGAACGTCGAATTTCAAACTGCCAAATACCAATTGCCGATGTAGCCGGCCTCGTTGAGGCCGGCGCCGGGGTCAGCGACCCTAGCTACAACAGGAGAAAGAGATTCTTCGCTGCGCTCTGAATGACAATGCGGTGGACAAGTGTCGGGCGTAAAGCCCGACCTACTAACTACCAAATGCCAACTACGGTTTGTTAGCTCCTGCTCACTTCCGCCGCAACCGTTCCATCCGGCCGCACAAGCTGGACTTGCAGGGGCATGGTGCCCGCCGCGTGGGTCGAGCAGCTCAGGCAGGGATCGTAGCAGCGGATGCCCGCCTCGACGCGGTTGAGCATCGGCTCGGGAATCTTTTCCCCGCGCACATAATACCGCGCGATCTGCGCCACCGTCTGGTTCATGGCCAGGTTGTTCTGCCCGGTGGCGATGACCAGGTTCATTTTCTTGATGAGCCCGTCGCGATCCACCGTGTAATGATGGAACAGCGTCCCGCGGGGTGCCTCGCTCACGCCCACGCCGTCGAGTTTGTTGATGCCGGCATCTGCGCGCAGGTCGTCGCTGAACAGGTCGGGATCGCCCAGCGCCGCCTCCACCTGCTCGATGCAGGCAATGACTTCGATCAGACGCGCATAGTGATACTGAAAGGATGACGTCACGGCGCCCCGGCTCAGGCTGCGGAAATTCTTGAACTCCGCATCCGCCTTGGGCGTGCCCATGCGTTCGCAGATGTTCAGGCGTGCCAGCGGGCCCACGCGATACATGCCGGCCGGATAGCCGAGCGGCTTGTAGTAAGGGGATTTCAGGTAGGAAGTCGGCTGCACTGCTTCACCGATGAAACTGGCGTAATCCTGCGCATCCAACTGGTCCGCGATGATGCTGCGGTTGCTGTCCACCACGCGCAGCTTGCCGCTGTGGTGTTCCCAGGTGCCGTCCGGCCCGACGAGGCCCATGAACAGCGACGGAAAGTTGCCGAACACCTGCGTCTCGCGCTTGTGCGTTTCGAGCACCTTCTTGAACAGGTCGAGCGCGGTCTGCGCCGTGGCGTGCACTTCCGGCAGCCAGGCGGCGAGTTTCTTCCGGCCCTCTTCCGTCAGCCCGTTGCGCACGCCGCCGGGCACGGCCCAGGCCGGGTGGATTTTTTTGCCCCCGAGCACCTCGATGATTTCCTGGCCGAACTGCCGCAGGCGGATGCCGGCGCGGGCGAGGTCCGGGTTCGCGGCGAGGATGCCGAAAATATTGCGCTTTTCCGGGGGCGTGTCCCAGCCGAGCAGGAAATCCGGCGCGCTCAGGTGGAAGAAGCTGAGCGCGTGCGACTGGACGATCTGGCCGATGTTCATCAACCGCCGCAATTTTTCAGCCGCCGGGGGAATCGCGACGGCCATGATGGCGTCGCAGGCCTTGGCCGAGGCAAGCAGATGGCTGATCGGGCAGATGCCGCAGATGCGCGGCGTGATGCTCGCCATTTCCGAGTAGGGCCGCCCCTCGCAAAACTTTTCAAAGCCGCGGAACTCGACGACGTGGAACTCGGCGTCCGTGACATTGCCGGAATCGTCCAGATGAATGGAGATCTTGGCGTGGCCTTCGATGCGCGTCACTGGGTCGATTAAAATCCGTTTTGCCATAACCGTTCCTTCAATTTTTTGTTCAGCCGAATTTCACATCCAGGCCCTCGAGCTTCGGGGTTTTCCCCGCCAGCAGCTGGACCACGAAAGACTTGATGCGCGCCGCCGGCGGCGGGCAGCCGGGCAGGTAAAAATCCACGTGCACGACTTCCTGCAGCGGCAGGACGCGTTTCAGCAGCACCGGCACGACGCCGGCCAGTCTCGGAATCTGCGGGTTGGTGTCGGCCAGGTCGATGTAGGCGCGCTGCAGCACATCGTCCGCATTCGTCAGGCCGAATTGGTTGCGCATCGCGGTGACGTTGCCGGTCACCGCGCAATCGCCAAACGCGACGATGATTTTTGTGCGCTCACGGATTCTGTGGGCCATTTCAACGTGCTCCTCGTTGCAAACCGCCCCCTCGATCAGGACGAGGTCCACGTTTTCGGGATACTCCTTCGCATCCACGATCGGGCTGAACACAATCTCCACCTTCTCGGCGAGATCGATGAGGAATTCGTCCATGTCCAGGAAGGACATGTGGCAGCCGGAACATCCGCCAAACCAAACGGTGGCTATTTTTAGGCGATCCATTGTTTTTGCTCCCTCGCGGTTATGATAAATTCTAGCTTCGAACGGTCGTGCTCCATTTCGCCCACGGTGGAACCGCGGTTGAAAAGCGCGCCCGTCGGGCAGGCCATGACGCATTTGCCGCACTTGGTGCAGCTGTCCGACTCGCCCCAGGGCTGGCAGAGATCGGTGATGATCTGCGCGCCGGCCCCGCGCCCGGCGACATTCTTGGTGCCCGCGCCTTCCACGTGCCAGCACACCCGGACGCAGCGCGTGCACAGGATGCAGCGGTTGTGGTCCATGCCGAACCGCGGGTGCGTGATATCCACGTCCCATTGCGGAAAAGAATATTCGTAGCGGACGTGGTCCATGCCGTGGCTGTAGGCCAGGGTCTGCAACTCGCAGTGGCCGTTGGTCACGCACACGGCGCAGACGTGGTTTCGCTCGGCAAACAACAGCTCGAGGGTCATGCGACGGTATTTCTGCAGGCGCTCGCTGTTGGTCGTGATGGCCATGCCCTCGGAGACCTTGGTCGTGCAGGCGGGCAGCAGTTTCGGCGTGCCGGCGACTTCGACCAGGCAGAGCCGGCAGGCGCCAACGTCGTAGACGCCTTCCAGGTGGCAGAGCGTGGAAATTTTCACCCCCGCGTCGGTCGCCGCTTCGAGGACGGTGGCTCCGTCCGGGGCGCTGACTTCCTTGCCATCGATTTTAAGTGTTTTTGCCATGTTGGGACGGGTTGGATGATGCTTGGGCCGGGGTGCGGTCAGCCGCCGATGAGGCCACGGGTCGGCCGGAGTGATCGGGTTGCAACAACTCCAGGTATTCCTGGCGGAAAAAACGCAGGGTGCTCAGCACGGGATTCGGCGCGGTCTGGCCCAATCCACAGAGGCTCGTGTTTTTCACCATGTCGCAAAGCTCCTCGAGCTTTTCGAGGTCGTGGAGCGTGGCTTGGCGGGCAATCAGCTTTTCCAGCAGGTGGAGCATCTGGGCGGTTCCCGCGCGGCACGGGATGCATTTGCCGCAGGATTCGTCCTTGCAGAACTCCATGTAGAATTTCGCGATCTCGACCATGTTGGTCGCGTGGTCCATCACGACCATGCCGCCCGAGCCCATGATCGAACCGAGCTTGGTGAGCGAGTCGTAGTCCACCGGCGTATCAAAATATTCGGCCGGGATGCAGCCGCCGGACGGCCCGCCGGTCTGGATCGCCTTGACGCGGCCCCCGTTCGGCGCGCCGCCGCCCATTTCCTCGACGATCTGCCGCAGGGTGATGCCCATGGGCACTTCAATCAGGCCGTTGTTTTGAAGTTTTCCGGTGAGGGCGAAGACTTTCGTGCCCTTGCTTTTTTCCGTGCCGATGGACGCATACCACTCCGCGCCCCGCGTCACGATGGCGGTGATGTTGGCGAAGGTTTCGACGTTGTTGATCAGCGTCGGGCAGCCCCACAAGCCGCTCTCCGCCGGGAACGGCGGGCGGGGACGCGGTGTGCCGCGCTTGCCTTCCACCGAGGCCATGAGGGCGGTCTCCTCGCCGCAGACGAACGCGCCGGCGCCGATGCGGATTTCAACGTTGAAGCTGAAAGGTGACTCGAAAATCGCGCCGCCCAGCAGGCCAAGCTGCTTCGCCTGCTTGATCGCCACCTGCAGCCGGCTGATCGCCAGCGGATACTCCGCCCGCACGTAAAGAAAG
Organism: Opitutaceae bacterium; assembly: GCA_035568935.1. Taxonomy (GTDB): domain Bacteria; phylum Verrucomicrobiota; class Verrucomicrobiia; order Opitutales; family Opitutaceae; genus DASRHD01. The sequence goes on from DATMNP010000006.1 coordinate 4,508, forward strand.
CCCTGGTCCGCGCCCGTCGCGTAGGCGGCGATCGCCATGCCCTCGAGGACAAGGTGGGGATCGCTCTCCAGCACGCTGCGGTCCATGAACGCGCCCGGGTCGCCTTCATCGCCGTTGCAGACGATGTATTTTTTGGGGCCGGGAGACTGGGCGAGCATTTTCCATTTGAGGCCGGTCGGGAAACCCGCGCCGCCGCGCCCGCGCAATCCGCTTTTGATCATTTCTTCCACGACTTGGGCGGGCGTGAACTCCGTCAGCACCGTGTGCAATGCCTTGTATCCGCCGGCCGCGACGTAGTCGTTGATGTTTTCCGGGTCGATCAGGCCGCCGTTGACGCGCACGATCTTCATCTGCTTGGCAAAAAATGGGTGATGCGGATCGCCGACTTCAAGGTCGGTCTTGCCGTCCTTGAGCGCATCCACGATGGCCGGTGCGTCCTCGGGCTTCACGTGCTCGAAGAGAAGCTCGTCCTTGCGGACACCATCCACGCCGACGAGGGGACCCTGCCCGCAAAATCCCATGCAGCCGACGCGCCGGACCTCGACGTCGGCCGTGAGCCCGCGCTTGGTGACTTCCTGCTCGAGGTTCGCCTTGATGGCGTCGGCTCGCGACGTCAGGCAACCGGCCGACATGCAGGTTCGCAGGCAGATTTTCTTGCGGGCCGACTTTTGCCGGTCAGCCAATGCGGTGAGGTCATCCAGTTGCATGTTTCAGGTCCAGGATTTGAGTTTCTCGAGGGCGGACGCGGGTGTCTGCTTGGGGGCGACCTGGCCATCGTAGGTCACGGCGGGAGCGATGCCGCAGGCCCCGATGCAGCGCGCGGTCAGGAGCGAGAGCTTGTTGTCCGGCGTCGTTTCGCCCGGCTTGATCTTGGTGTGTGCCTCAATGGCCGAGATGATTTTATCCGCGCCTTTCACGTAGCAGGCCGTGCCCATGCAGACGACGCACGTGTGCTCGCCCTGCGGCTTGAGCCGGAAAAAGTGGTAGAACGTCGCGACGCCGTAAACCCGGCTGGGCGGAAGCTTCAATTTCGAGGCGACGAAAAAAAGCAGGTCGTCCTCGAGAAAACCGAACAGCTCCTGGGCCTTGTGCAGAATTTCGATCAGGGCGTCCTGCTTGAACTGAAACTTCTTCATGTGCGCTTCCAGGATCCGGAAACGCTTGTCCCCCGAAGCATGTTCGAGCGCGGCTTGCATCATGTTTTTTCGTGGCTTGGGCAAAGTTGCGTTCATCGGTTGCTGTTCTCAGCAACGCTAATTTAACAGCCCACGCCGGCCCCATCTCTTCACCGGTTGCAAATAACACCGCAGATTTTGTTCGCGGTGATAGACCCGGTTATATCTTAACCACTAATGCGCACTCCTGTGGCACTAATATCTCCCGCT
>DATMNP010000007.1:0-3157 GCA_035568935.1 Opitutaceae bacterium
TTATCGTTCTCCATTGTCATTGGTCATTCGTCCTTGGTCATTGGTCGTAGTTGGTAATTATTGATCATTACCCAATGAAGTTACATGCAGGCGCCCCAAAGGCAGGGCGAGGCATCATTGACGAGCCGAGGGAAGCTCGGCTCGCCGGGACGTCTCGCCCTTGGTGATTCGTCACATCATCATGTAATTCTCAGTAGCATTTGGTGGTTGGTGGCTAGTATTTGGCACTTGGCACCTGATACTTGGTACTTTCACAACATCAGGCTCGGCTCGATCTGCAGCTCCATGCCGCGCGCATCCGTGCCAGCCGCATCGGCCCACGCGGCAAAGGCGATCATGCCGGCATTGTCGCCCGTGTGCTGCGGCGCCGCGGCCAGCAGCGGCACGCGGCGTTCGCGCGCCAGCCGCCCCAGCGCTGCCCGCAACCGCTGGTTGTTGGCCACGCCGCCCGAAAAACCGAGGCTACGATAGGCAGGCCCTGAGCCTGCCTGCCCTGGGCCTGTCGAAGGACCTTGTTCCAGCGCTGCTGCGGTCTTTCGCACCAGCGCATCGATGACCGCCTGCTGGTAGCTCGCGCATAAATCCGCCATCCGCGCCGGCACCTCCGCCGCCGGCATTTTTTCGAGCAAATAGCGCAGGCTCGTCTTCAACCCGGAAAAACTGAAGGCCAAATCGTCGCGCCGCCCGATGCCGCGCGGAAAATCGAACGCATCCGCGCGCCCGCCCGCCGCGATTTTCTCGATCAGCGGTCCGCCGGGATAGCCGAGGCCGAGCAATTTGGCCCCCTTATCCAGCGCCTCGCCCGCCGCGTCGTCGCGCGTCGAGGCCAATGTCACGATCCGCCGGTCCGCTTGGATGGAAAACAGCAGCGTGTTCCCGCCCGACACGATGAGCCCGAGATGCGGCAGCAGCCCGGCCAGCCTGGCGTCGAACGCCGCCGGATCCTCCGCATGCAGCGCAATGAACGGCGACCACGCGTGCGCCCGCAGGTGGTTCACGCCCGCCAGCGGCACGCGCAAGGCCAGCGCGAGGGCCTTGGCCGCAGCCACGCCCACCGCGAGGCAGCCGGCCAGGCCCGGGCCGCACGTCACGGCGACTTTTTTCACGCGGGAAAACTCATCTGTCGCCCGCACGCGGGCCAACAGCGGCGCAAACGTCCGCAGGTGCTCGCGCGTGGCGAGGTCGGGCACCACCCCGCCATGGCGCTCATGCAGCGCGATCTGGCTGTGCACCCACTCGCCGGCCAGCCCGCGCGCCGGATCGAAGAACGCAACCGCCGTCTCGTCGCACGAGCTTTCGAGCGCCAGGATCATTTGGCCGGCACGTCGGACGCGCTGCTCGCAACAAACGCCTGCACGCCGCGCAGCACGTCGACCGCAGCCTGGAGCTGCCGGTCCTCGATGGGCGCGAAGCCGAAGCGCTCGGCAAATTGCTTGGGATCGGTGATGTCGTCGCGTTCGTCCTGCAGGCGGATTTTCTCGTCCTCATCGGCCGAGAGCACGACTTCGACCTGCGGACTGACGCCGTGCTCGTGGATGGCCACGCCGCTCGGCGTGTAGTAGTGCGCGGTTGTCAGGCGCAACCCCTCGCCGTTCTTGAGCTTGAAAATCGACTGCACCGAGCCCTTGCCGAACGACCGTTCGCCGACGATGACCGCGCGGTGGGTGTCCTTGAGCGCGCCGGTCACGATTTCGGCGGCGCTCGCGCTGCCGGCATTGACGAGCACGGCCATGGGCAGCGTGAGCGGGTCGCCGTCGCCCTCGGCGCGGTATTCTTCGCGGTCATCGGGCTGGCGGCCCTGGGTGTAAACGATGAGTTCGTCCTTTTTGAAAAACGGGTTCGCCACCGCCACCGCGGCGTCGAGCAGCCCGCCGGGATTGTCGCGCAGGTCGATGATCAGGCTCGTCGCCCCATCGTGCAGCAATTTGTCGAGCGCCTTGTCGAACTCGTCCGCGGTGTTGTCCGAAAATTCCGTCAACTGCAGGTAGCCGATCCCGCCCGGCAGCAGTCGGACGCTGCGCACGCTGTCCATCTTGATGTCTTCGCGCGTGATCGTGACATCGAAATTTTTCTGCGTGCTCGCGCGAAACAGGCTCACCGTCACCTTGGTCTTCAGTTTTCCACGCAGGCGTCCCACCACCTTCTCCATGGTCGGCTGGTCGAAAGGCTGCCCGTCCACGCGCACGATCTGGTCGCCGTGCATGATGCCCGCGCGCGCGCCCGGGGTGCCCGCGATCGGCGCGACCACCAGGACCTTGCCCTTCACAATATCAATTTCCACTCCGATGCCGCCAAAATCGCCATTCATTTCATCCTCGAGATCCGCGTAATCCGCCGCGCCGAGAAACTCCGAGTGCGGATCGAGCGAGGCCACCATGCTCTGCAGCGCCGCATGCGTAAGCTGGTCGGCATCCGCCTTTTTTCCATCGACATAGTTTTCATGCACCAGCTTGAGCACGTTGCCATAATAGCTCGTCGCACGATCCACGTCGCGATTGGGAAACAAGCTCCACGCCAGCGAAAGCCGCCCGGCCAGCAGCATGAGGGCTGCGCCGATCACAATGCCCCCGGCAATGGTGAGAATGCGTTTGTGCATATCCTCCACTGTGTGCATCTGCTTCGTTTTGTAAATGCGTTCATCGACTCAATTCCTCGATCTTTTTCGCGAACACGCCGGCCCCGCGGGCACGATGACGTTTGCCCGTTTCATGCAGCTCGCGCTTTACGATCCCTCGCTCGGCTATTACCGCCAGCCGCGCCGCCGCGTGGGGCGCGCGCCGGGCACGGATTTTTTCACTGCCAGCAGCTCGCCGCTGTTCGGCGAACTTGTCGCCGCCGCCTGCGCCTCGCTGCTCGCCGCGCACCACGCGCACCCGCGCGACTTCACCTTCGTCGAAATCGGCGCGGAAGATGAAGCAGGTATCCTCGCGAACACGCCGCATCCTTTCGGGGCGACCAAAACTTTCCGCCTGGGCGATCCGATCGAGCTGAACGGACCCTGCGTGGTGTTCTCCAACGAACTTTTCGACGCGCAGCCGTTTCACCGCTTCGTCTTCCACCGCGGCGCGTGGCGCGAACTCGGCGTGGCCCTGCAGGATGGGTCGCTGGTCGAAGTCGAACTGGCTGAAACGACACCTGCCACCTTACCGATCACCGC
>DATMNP010000008.1:0-18694 GCA_035568935.1 Opitutaceae bacterium
TTTTCCGAGGGCTGGATCGCGAAACAAACCGCCCAGTTCAAGCGCCTCGGCGTGCTCGCCGACTGGAAAAACGAATACAAAACCAAGGCGCCCGCCTTCGAGGCCGACATCATGCGCACCTTTGCGGCCTTCGTCGAAAAGGACCTCGTTTATCGCGCGAAGAAACCGGTTTACTGGTCGATTCCCTTCGAGACCGCGCTCGCCGAGGCCGAGATCGAATACAAGGACCACACTTCGATCGCGATCTGGGTGAAGTTTCCGGTGCCGTCCGACGAAGCGAAGAAATTTGGCCTGCCAACGGACAAGCCCCTCAGCATCGTCATCTGGACGACCACGCCATGGACGATTCCCGCCAATCTCGCGATCGCGGTGAATCCCAAGGTCGATTACGTCGTCGCTGACCTCGGCCCAGAGCGCATTGTCGTCGCACAGGCGTTGCTCTCCCCTGTACTTGAAGCGGCCAAAAAATCCAGCCCACAGCTTGCGTCGGACGTATTCGTCATTGGGCATTTGCCATTGGTCATTCGCGGACAGGCCTTCGAGGGCCTGTCCGCGCGCCATCCTTTCATCGACCGTCCCTCATCCGTTGTCCTTGCCGATTACGTGACGACCGAGAGTGGCACTGGCTGCGTCCACACCGCGCCGGGCCACGGCATGGATGACTACCAGACCGGGCTAAAATACGGCCTCGAAATTTACTGTCCGGTCGGCGCTGACGGCAAATACCTCGACGATGGCCGCGTGCCGGCCGACCTCGTCGGCCTGACCACGCTCGAAACGGTCGAGGATTTGGAGAAAAAGCGGACGTCACCCGCCAACATCGGTGTGCTCAAAAAACTCGCAGCCACCGGCACACTGCTAGCCAAAGAGAAATACATTCACAGTTATCCGCACTGCTGGCGCTCGAAGACACCAATCATTTTCCGCGCCGTCGACCAGTGGTTTGTCGGACTCGACAAAAATGGCACGCGTCAGACGGCCCTCAGTGAAATCCATAAGATCGCCGCCCACCAAGGCTGGATTCCCGCTTGGGGCGAGGCGCGCATCCGCGGCGCGGTCGAGTCGCGGCCGGACTGGTGCGTCAGCCGCCAGCGCTCGTGGGGCGTGCCGATTCCCGCGTTTTACGACGCCAATAAAAAAGCTTATCTTGACGCCGGTGTCGCCCGCGCCATCGCCGACAAAATCGAGCAGCTCGGCACGAATTTCTGGTACAATGCCACACCGGAAAAAATCCTTGAGGGCGTGAAACTCCCCGCCGGCTGGCCGGCGCCGGCCGCACTCACCTGCGGACGCGACACACTCGATGTCTGGCTCGACTCCGGTTCCTCGCACGCGGCGGTGCTCGCCCGCGGACAGGGCGGCACGCAATGGCCGGCCGATCTTTACCTCGAGGGCAGCGACCAGCACCGCGGCTGGTTCCAGTCTTCCCTCTGGACGAGCGTCATTGCCCGCGGGAGCGCGCCTTACAAGGCCGTCCTTACGCACGGCTTCATCGTCGACCAGGAGCGCAACAAAATTTCCAAGAGCAACACCTACGAGAAGCCGCAGACCTCCGACGCCTACGTTGGCAAGCTTGGCGCCGATGTCGTGCGCCTTTGGATCGCCTCGCAGGATTTCCGCGACGACATCCCGATCTCCGACGAAATCCTCGGCCACGTCGGCGAGACCTACCGGCTTTTTCGCAACACCTTCCGCTACCAGATTTCCGTGCTGAATGATTTCGACCTGGCGCGCGATGCCGTGCCGGCCGGGCAGATGGACACCCTCGACCGCTGGGCGCTGCACCAGGCCGCGGCGCTGCTGCGCGACTGCACCGGAGCCTACGACGCCTTCGAGTTTCACCGCGTCTATCAACTCTGCAATCAGTTCTGCTCAGTCACGCTTTCCGCGACGTACCACGACATCCTCAAAGACCGCCTCTACACGCTGGCGGCCAATTCGCCCCTGCGCCGATCGTCGCAAACGGCGATTCACCATATTTTCCGAACCCTGGTTGAAATTCTCGCGCCGATCGTCATGTTCACCACCGACGAAGCGTGGGCTTTTGCCACCGAGAAAATTGAATATGCCACCAGCTCCGTCCACCTGCAGGATTGGCCGGTCGCGCCTGCGTCGTGGACCAACCCAGAGGTCGAGGCGGATGTCACGGCCTTGCTCCGCGTTCGCGCCCTGGTCAACGAAGCCCTGGAACCGGCGCGACAGGCCGGGCACATCGGCAAGTCCCTCGATGCCGCTATTACAATCACCGGTGCACCCGAGGATGCGGCGTTCAAAACACTGGAAAAACACCGCGACTTTTTGCCGGAACTTTTTATCGTTTCGCACGTCACTCTTAGTCCCACCGCCGGCGCACCGCTCAGTATCGGCGTACGCCCGGCCCAGGAACTCGGCTACGTCCGTTGCCCGCGCTGCTGGCGCTGGGTGCCCGCCCTCGAAAATACTGCCAACGGGGACGTTTGTCCGCGTTGCGTTCAGGCCCTTTCTTTGATTTAACTTCTTTTTCTGCTATGGCCAAAAACAAAAAATCCGCCAAAAAAATCGCCCCCAAACCGGCCAAACCTGCGGCCAAAAAAGCCGTGGTGGCCAAAAAAATCGACGCCCCGGAGAAACCCGTGTCCGCCGCCGTGAAGACCGCTGCGGCCAAAAAGTCGGCGCGCGACGACCTGCGGAGCCGCATCCTCGGGCGCAAGGTGGCCAAACCCATCGCCTTCAGCCTCGACGAAGTCCGCGAAATCGCGAAGACCAACACAGGCAAGGCCGCCAAGGTTGAGAAGACCGACAAACCTGCCGCCAAGGTTTCGGCTCACGCCAAACTGCTGGAACTGCCCAAGGCCGCCGCCAAGCCGTCCCACGTCAAAGCCGCCTCGCTCATGGACATCCTTGGTTTCAATCCCAAGAAGGCCCACAAGCACGTTGAGAACGACCCCGAGCAGGTTCCGGAGAAATACCGCCGCTATTTCAAACTCCTGATCGACCTGCACAATCATCTGCTGGGCCAGCTCGACCAGCATTCCGAGGACACGCTCAAGCGTTCAAGCAAGGATGACAGCGGCGATCTTTCCAGCTACGGCCAGCACATGGCCGATGCGGGCACCGACACTTTCGACCGCGACTTCGCCCTCAGCATGGTGGCGAACGAGCAGGAAGCGCTCTCCGAAATCGCCTCCGCCATCAAACGCATCCATGATGGCACCTACGGGATTTGTGAAGCGACCGGCAAGCCCATCGCCAAAGACCGGCTCATCGCCGTGCCCTTCACGCGTTATTCCGCCGAAGCCTTGAAGGAAATTGAAAAAAACCGCTATCGCGCCCGCACGCAGGCCGGACTCTTCGGTGAGCTCGGCGAAGAAGGCGCCAAACTCTCCGAAAACGAGAGTGGTGGCGGTGGCGAAGAATGACGCCAACCCAGGCACCCGTGTCGCGCGACACGCTTAAATCGATCACCTCGCCGGCCGAGCCCGCCACGGGCCTCCGCCGCATTCTCGCTTATCGCCCGCTCCTGCTGCTGGCCGCGTTCGTCGTCGGGCTCGACCAGGTGACCAAGGCCTGGATTCACTCCCGCCTTCCGTTCCCCACCTATGGGGATCCCGGGGCCATTCCCGTCGTGCGTGGATTTTTCTACCTCGTGCACGTGGGCAACACCGGCGCGGCGTGGAGCCTCTTCGCCGGCAAAAGCGCCGCGCTCGCGGTCCTCGCGGCCGCCACGCTCGCCGCCATCGCTTTCTGGCGGCGCCACCTCGGCCTGCGCCAGGCCAGCGTGCAAATCTGCTTCGGCCTGCTCTGCGGCGGCATCCTGGGCAATCTCATCGACCGCCTCACTTACGGCCACGTCATCGACTTCCTCGACTTCCATTTCGGCAGCTACGTCTACCCCACCTTCAACCTGGCCGACAGCGCCATCTGTGTCGGCGTCGGACTTTATTTGCTGCACTCGCTCCGCGAGCCAAAGAATTGATTTATTAATTCAGAAACCAGGAATCCAAGAGAATATCCTTTTCGAATTCATGGTTTTGTGGCTTCAGAATTAAACTCATTCGACGTTGGCAATTTGTTCGCGCACGCGCTCGAGTTCGTTCTTCAGCTCGATGACCGCGCGTGAAATCTCCAGGTCATTGGCCTTGCTGCCGACCGTGTGCACCTCGCGGCTGATTTCCTGCAGCAGAAACTCCGACTTGCGTCCGATTTCGCCGTCGGACTTCAGCAGCGCCGTAAACTGTTCGAAATGGCTGCGCAGCCGCGTGAGCTCCTCGCTGATGTCGCAACGGTCGGCAAAAAGCGCGATCTCCTTCAACACGCGTTCGTCGCCGACGTTGAGTTCGAGCCCGGCCTCACGCAGGCGTTTGAGCAGCTGTTCGCGATAGGTTGACGCCACCAACGGCGCGCGCGCCGCCACCGTCGCGACGTGTCCGCGCAACACCGCCAGGCGCGCCTCGAAATCCTTCAGCAGCGCCGCACCTTCCTGCGCCCGCATGGCCGCAAAGGCCCGCAACGCCTCCTCCAGGGTGGCCATCGCGGTCGGCCGCGCTTCTTCCGCCGCCGGCAACGTGGTCGCCTTGCGCTGCGCGCTGGCCACCTGCCAGAGCAGTTCCGGCGTGGCCTCGAACGCCATTCCCCGCCGGGTGGCGAACTCCTTCAACCGGTCGAGCGCCGCATTCGCCGCCGCCTCGTCCCACGCCACCGGGCCGGCGCCGTTCGCGCCGGTCAGCTCAAGATCCACGTGCACCTTGCCGCGCGAGGCAAACTTCCGCACCAGCTCGCCCACCGCCGGTTCGAGGCTCTCCCACTCCCGCGGTTGCGACACCGCCAGGTCCAGTGTCTTGCGATTCACGGAGCTGACCTGCACCGTGAGCTCGTGGGCACCGAGGGCCGCTGTCGCCCGTCCATAACCGGTCATGCTCTTCATGGTGAAATTTTCAAACGCCAAAACTCCAAACGCCAAACAAATCTTAAGAAATGAAATCTCATAACACAGGCCCTCCTTTGAGATTCCTTGGTTTTTCAGCCATCAGCTTTCTTTGGCGTTTGGAACTTTGGGATGAGGAATTTAAGGAGCCTGCTTTTTAAGCAGCGCGGCGACTTGCTGCACATCCTTGTCGCCGCGGCCGGACAGGTTGACGATGATGATTTTATCCTTCGGCAACAAGGCGGCGCGCTTCAATCCACAGGCCAGCGCATGCGAGCTTTCCAGTGCCGGTATGATGCCCTCCATCTTCGCGCAAAGCTGGAACGCCGCGAGCACCTCGTCGTCCATCGCGTAGGTGTATTCGATGCGCCCGCGGTCGCGGTAATACGCATGCTCCGGCCCCACGGCCGCGTAGTCGAGGCCGGCGCTGACCGAATGGGTCGAGTCGATCTGCCCGTCATTATTTTGCAAAATGAACGTCTTGCAGCCCTGCAACACACCGAGGTGTCCCGTCTCGAAACGCGCCGCATGCTCGCCTTGTTTGATGCCGCGCCCGCCCGCCTCGACCCCGATGAGTTCCACGGAGATTTCATGGAGAAAATCGTAAAACAAACCTATGGCGTTGCTGCCGCCGCCCACGCAGGCGATCAACTCGTCGGGCAGCCGTCCCTCGCGCGCCATGATTTGTTCGCGCGTCTCCTCGCCGATGATACGGTGAAAATCGCGCACCATCATCGGATACGGATGCGCACCGTAAACCGTGCCGAGAATGTAGTGGGTCGTGCGCACGTTGGTCACCCAGTCGCGCATGGCTTCGTTGATGGCATCCTTGAGCGTTTTCTGGCCCGCCTCGACGCTGCGCACTTCCGCGCCCATGAGCCGCATGCGAAAGACATTCAACGACTGCCGCTCCATGTCCACCGCGCCCATGTAAACCACGCACTCAAACCCGAATTTCGCACAGACCGCGGCCGTGGCCACGCCGTGCTGGCCTGCACCCGTCTCGGCGATGACCCTCTTTTTTCCCATGCGCCGCGCCAGCAACGCCTGGCCGATGGTGTTGTTGATCTTGTGCGCGCCCGTGTGCAGCAGGTCCTCGCGCTTGAAATAAATTTTTGCGCCGCCGCAGTGCTTCGTCAGCCGCTCCGCGAAATAAAGCTCCGTCGGCCGGCCGGCAAATTCCTTCAAATGGTGCTTCAGCTCGGCCTGGAACGCCGGATCGGCCTGGGCCGCGGTGTAAGCAGCGCCCAGCTCCTCAAGCGCGGTCATCAGCGTCTCCGGCACATACACGCCGCCATACATTGCAAAGTGTCCCGTGGCGTCGGGCACGGAGGTCCGGTCAATTTGCGGATCGATGGCGAGTGACATGATCCGTCGAAGTTGGGGAAAATCGGCCCGGGTGCAAGCGCGGGACATCTGGAAAGTTCAAGGTTCCCGGTTCAATGTTCAAAGTTTCGTCGTTCCAACCTTATGTTTTAGCAGTCGTATGCCGAACCTTGAACCGCGCAAGGCGCCTCACCCCCGTTTGACCGTCACCAGGGTGAAATCGTCGCGTTGCTCCACGCCTTCGCTGAAGCGGCGGACGTTTTCCAAAATGCCGTCGTTGATCTCGCGGGCGCTGCGGTCGCGCAGCGTGCGCACCACGTCGGCCAGGCGGCTGCCGGAAAACTCCTTGTCCTCCTCGTTGGGCGCCTCGGTTACGCCGTCGGTGTAAAGCACGAGCACGTCGCCGGCGTCAAAGCGATCCACGCGATCGGTAATGACATCAGCGAAAAGCGTTTCATCGACCATGCCGAGCGGCATGCCTTCGCCGCCGGTGAACTCGCTGGCATATTGCGCGGTCGCACGGTCGCGCCGCACAAACAAGGTCAGCTCGTGGCCGGCGCGCGCGAAAGTAACCGTGCCCGCCGCGGCGTCCACCACGGCATAGGTCATGGTGACGAACATCTCGCGATGCAGGTCGCCGCTGAGCACGCGGTTGAGCTCAATCAAGACGCTCGCGGGCGAGGTATGCCGCGGGGCGATCTGCCGGAGGTTGGCGCGGCAGATGGCCATGAGCAGGGAGGCCGGGATGCCCTTGCCCGACACATCGGCCACGGCGACGCCGAGCCGCGTGTCTGAAAGCGCAAAGAGGTCGTAAAGATCGCCGCCGATTTTTTGCGCAGGCAGGTAGCGCGCATCGACATCGAGGCCGGCGACGCGCGGCGCACTGCGCGGCAGCAGCATTTTCTGGATGCCGCTGGCCAGCGAAAGGTCGAGGTCAAGCTGGCTCTTCTCGATTTGGAAATTGAGAAACTCGGCGTTGTGCAGCGCCAGCGCGGCCTGCTCGGCCAGCGATTGCACGAGGGAGAAATCCGTCGCGCTGAACGGCAGGCCGTCGGCGGGATTGGTGACGGCAAGCACGCCGAAAAACCGGTCGCGAAAAATCAGCGGCACGGCGATGACCGACTTGATCGCGAGCGCGGGATCATCGTGCCGGACAATGCGCGGGTCGGCGGCGGCATCGGTGATGATCTCGCCCCGGCCCGTCTCAGCCACGCGGCCGACAATGCCGTCGCCCACCGGGAACGTCTCGGAGCGCAGCACCTGTTCGATGAATTTTGCGCGCGTCGTGAGCTTGTCCCGGATCACTTCGGGCAGCGGCCGGTGCGGCGGGAAAAGCCCCTCGAGCGCGGCGCCACGCATCTGGCCGTCGGAAGTTTTTTCAAAAATGCAGGCGCTGAGCGCGCCCGTGCTGAGGATGGCCGCGTGCACAATGCGCTGGTAGAGAATGGTGCGCGAGGGGTTGTCGGCCAGCGCCTCGGCCATCTGGTGCATGAAATCCAGGACGATGCGGTTCTCCTGCGCGAGGACCTGGCGCTGCTCGTCAATCCGATCAGCCTCGCGGCGCGCACGCACGAGGAGCATGAGCATGGCGAGAACACCGAGGACGAGACCAAGGCCGAGGGAAAAAAACCACATGTTTGCGTAAACGACGCAACCAGTCAGGCAAGGCCGGGCGTTTCGTGCAATGACGGAAATCCTACGCCGCCGGCGGCTTTGGCTCCGAACTTGGGTCAGGAAATAAAATCGTCGGTTGGATACGGGGTATCTCCTCGGGCGGCGCGGCCACGGGTATCATCGGCGCCACGGTCGGCTGGGGTGCAACGACCACCCGCGGTATCGGCTCACGCCGTTTGGGCGCCGTCGGCAGTGTCACTCGAACCGCCGGGGGCTTCTTCGCAGAGATTTTCTTCGCTGGCTTCTGCGCAGTAGGTTCCGCAACCACCGGTTTTGGACTGCTCTCGCGCAGGGCCTTCTTGCGAGCGGCCATGCGTCGCTTCTGTGCAGCCCGAACCGCCTTGATGAGCGCCTTTTTCAAGGTCTTGAGTTCCTTGCGCGCCTCCTTGGCCAGTTTCTTCGCCTTTTTGAAGGCCTTGCGCACATTTTTTAAACCCGCCTTCGCGGTCTGCGCCTGAGTCCTCGTGGCCTCGACCCGTCTCTGGGCCAGGGCCATCTTCAGCTTCAATTCCTTGCGCTTGGCACCCGGCCCGGTCCGACCGCTGTCTTTCTGGCGGCTTTTCATGCGGTAAATTTATTAGTTGCAGCGCTGGTGTGGCCAAAAGTTGGAATGCAACCGGGCTACGCCGCGCGCCCTCCCCCGTCAACTTTTAAACGACAGCCGTTTGCACTGCCGGCGCCCTTGGCGCCGGCCAGCATCTGATAAATTCTTACCGCGGATAACACGGATGGACACGGATAACTGCCCCTATCCGCGCTGATCTGCGTCATCCGCGGGAAAATCAGGTTAGGAAATTATTACGGCTGCTCCGTGCGGTTCTTCAAGAACGCCAGCACATCCTGGAATTTGCCCCGGTTGTTTTCGTCCACGCTCACGAGGTTCTCGTGCGCCTCGAGCACGAGGCGGGCATTTTCAAGTTCGCCATGATTGGGACAAGGGAGTGCCTTGGGCGGCGTACCGAACGTTACTTGTGCGTCCCCGCCATCAATGGTCAACAGGCGATGCAGCCCGAGGTTGCGCACGAGTTCGAGGTTGCGCGGCCCAATGCGCGCCAGCACCAGGCTGCCCGGCGGATCTTTTTTGCGGAGGGCCAGCGCCGCGCCGGCGAGCACGCCGAGAAACGTGCTGTCCATGCTCGTACAACGCTGAAAATCAATGACAAAACGGGTCTTCCCCTGGCGCAGCATCTCCTCGACAAAATCATGCAGGCAGGCGCTGTTCTGAAAGGACGCCCGGCCCTCGATGCGCACCAACACGGGGTTGGAATGGGCATCGACAAAGTAGATGGATTTGGCGCTGTCGGTCATCGTAACGTTCAATTTAACGCGGAGGCTTGAAGATGCAACGGTTCAGGGAATGGATCGGGCGCGCCGAACAAAGCTTCAGCCACCCCCTTCATCGATTGCCATCGAGGCAGGATGAACCAAGCAGAGCCGGCGCCTTTTGTCAGATATTTTGTTATGCGCTCTCTCCAGTCATTTGCAGCTAATTAGTTTTGGCCAGGATTTGCCGCAGGACAAACGGCAGGATCCCGCCATGCCGATAATAGTCGATTTCGATGGGGGTATCGATGCGGCAGCGCACGGGAACCTCGAGTTTTTCGCCGTTTTTGCGCGTGATGCGCAGCGTAAGATCCTGCTGCGGCTTGGGCGCGGAGCTGAAGCCGAGCACATCGTAGGTCTCGGTGCCATCAAGTTTGAGGCTCTGCGCAGTCGTGCCCTCCTTGAATTGCAGCGGGAGCACGCCCATGCCGACGAGGTTGCTCCGGTGGATGCGTTCGTACGACTGGGCGACGACCACGCGCACGCCCAGGAGGTTGGTGCCTTTGGCCGCCCAGTCGCGCGATGAGCCGGTGCCGTATTCCTGGCCGGCGATGATGATGAGCGGTATGCCTCCTTTTTTGTATTCCATCGCAGCTTCATGGATGGAGAGCTTGGTGCCCGCGGGCTGGAACAGCGTGTTGCCGCCCTCCTCGCCGCCGAGCATGAGGTTCTTGATGCGGACGTTGGCAAAGGTGCCGCGGGTCATCACGCGGTCGTTGCCCCGGCGCGAACCGTAACTGTTGAAATCCTCGAATGTGACGTTGTTCTCCGTGAGGTATTTGCCGGCGGGCGAGGTTTTCTTGATGGCACCGGCGGGCGAGATGTGGTCGGTCGTGACCGAGTCCCCAAAGATGCCGAGCGGGCGGGCCCCCGTGATTTCGACGATGGCGCCGGGTTGGAGGCTGAAATTCTCAAAAAACGGCGGCTCCTGAATGTAGGTGGATTTTGCATCCCACGCGTAAACGTTGCCGGTGCTCGACGGGATTTCATTCCATTTGGGATTCTGCGCGGCGAAGTCGCGGTAAAGCCGGGCAAAGACTTCCGGATGCAGGGCGCGCTTCATCTCGTCGCGGATTTCCGCGAGCGTGGGCCAGAGGTCGCGCAGGAAAACTTTTTCACCGGACTTGCCGGTGCCGAGCGGCTCGGTGGAAAGATCGATGTCCACGCGGCCAGCCAGCGCGAAGGCGACGACCAGCGGCGGCGACATGAGGAAGTTGGCCTTGATGTTCTGATGGACACGCGCCTCGAAATTGCGGTTGCCGGAAAGGACGCTGGCCGCGATGAGGTCGTTTTTCACCACGGCATCCTCGATGGCCGGATGGAGCGGGCCGGAGTTGCCAATGCAGGTGGTGCAGCCGTAGCCGACGAGGTTGAAGCCAAGCTGGTCGAGATACGGCTGCAGCCCGGTACGGTTGAGATAATCGGTGACAACGCGCGAGCCGGGCGCGAGCGAGGCCTTGACGAGCGGATTCACACTCAGCCCGCGCTCGACCGCTTTTTTCGCAAGCAGGCCGGCCGCCAGCATGACGGAGGGATTCGAAGTGTTGGTGCAGCTCGTGATCGCGGCGATGAGCACCGAGCCGTGGCCGATGTCGCCTTGCACGCCTGGCGCGGACGCCGGAACCGGGTCGGGCGTCGGCCGATTGTTGGCCATTTCCCGCTCGGTCGTGGGATTGGTCGCGCAAGCCGCGGCACGTTCCGATGAAACCGGTTTCTGGCTGCCGCCGCCGGGATGAAAATGCCCATGGCCGTTGGCCGAGACGTGCACGGTCTTGGCCATTTCAGCCGCCGATTTCCCAAACCCGTTTTCAGCCACGGGCCGTGAAAAAGCCGTGGTAAATTCGTTTTTCAACTTCGGCAATTCGATCCGGTCCTGCGGACGCTTTGGGCCGGCCACGCTCGGCACGACACTGCCGAGGTCGAGCTCGATATCCTGTGAGTAATCGATCTGGCCTTTTTGCGGCACGCCCCAGAGGCCCTGGGCCTTGTAGTAAGCTTCGTAGAGCGCAATGTGCTCGGCGCCGCGGCCGGTGTTGCGCAGGTAGTTCGTGCACTCGGCGTCGATGGGAAAAAAGCCCATGGTCGCGCCGTATTCGGGCGCCATGTTGGCGATGGTCGCGCGATCCACGACCGGCAGCGCGGCCGTGCCCGGGCCGTAGAATTCGACAAATTTCCCGACGACCTTCGCCTTGCGCAGGAGTTGTGTGACCGTGAGCGCGAGGTCGGTCGCGGTCACGCCTTCGCGCAGCGCTCCCGTGAGGTGCACGCCGACGACGTCGGGCGTGAGGAAATACACCGGCTGGCCGAGCATGCCCGCCTCGGCCTCGATCCCGCCCACGCCCCAGCCGACAATGCCGATGCCGTTGATCATCGTCGTGTGCGAGTCGGTGCCGACCAGCGTGTCCGGATAACAAACGCCCGCCGCGTCCGTGAGCACGCCCTTCGCCAGATACTCGAGGTTGACCTGGTGGACGATGCCAATGCCGGGCGGCACGACCTTGAATGTATCGAAGGCCTGCATGCCCCATTTCAAAAACTGGTAGCGTTCGCGGTTGCGCTCGAACTCGATTTCGAGGTTGCGCGCAAAAGCGCCAGGCGTGCCGCTGGCGTCGACCTGCACGGAGTGGTCGACGACCAGGTCGACCGGCACGAGCGGCTCGATGATTTTTGGATTTTTGCCGAGGCGGGCCACGGCGGAACGCATCGCCGCGAGATCGACGAGCAGCGGCACGCCGGTGAAGTCCTGCAGCACGATGCGCGCGACGACAAACGGGATTTCCTCCGTGCGCGGCGCCTTCGCCACCCAGCCCGCCAGGTCGCGCACCGCGGGCTCGGCCACGCGCTGGCCGTCGCAATTGCGCAGCAGCGACTCGAGCACGAGGCGGATCGAGAGCGGCAGGCGCGAAACCTTGAAACCGGCCGACTCGAGCGCGGGCAGCGAGTAGAATTTATGCGACGCGCCGTTGGCGGAAAAGGCTTGGAGCGTGTTGAACGGGTTGGGCTGACTCATGGGAGGAAAAAACTGAAAGGCTGGAGAGCTGAAAGGCTGAAACTGAAGGCTGGAAATTTTCAGCCCTTCAGTTTTTCAGTCATTCAGCCCTTGGCCAAAGCCTCCTTCACCGCCGAGAAATTCGGCAGGTCTTTGGGCGTCGCAGTTTGCTCGGAATATTTGATGACACCGTCTTGGCCGATGACGAACGCCGCGCGGGCCGACGTGTCGCCGATGCCGGCGAGGCCGGGAAAAATCACGTCATAGGCCTTGGCCGTGGCCTTGTTGAGGTCGCTGAGCAACGTGAGCTTGATCTTGTTCGTATTGGCCCACGCTTCCTGCGCAAACGGGCTGTCCACGCTGATGGCATACACGGTCGCGCCAAGCTTCTCATATTCGCCCAGGCCCGCGGTCGTGTCGCACATCTCCTGCGTGCAGACGCTGGTGAAAGCCAGCGGGAAGAACAGGAGCACGGTCTGCTTCTGGCCGAAATTGGCGCTGAGGGTGACGTCCTTGAGTCCGTCCGCGGTCTTGGTCTTGAGTGTGAAGTCAGGGGCTTTTGAGCCGGTGGCGAGTGGCATGGTGAAAAAAACAGCTGAGGTTAAGGCCTCGCGGCGCGTTGTGCACCACAAGGAAAGGACAGGCTAGATCCGGCCCCCGCGGTTAGACAAACTGATTTTCCCAGTAGAAGTCGCGATTCTAAATTTGTTTGCTCACCTATAAGTTTTGTTTTGCGCCGGGCCCCGCCCAGCCAAAAACTGCGGCTTACCCATGACGCTCCTGGAAGACCTTCGCTGGCGCGGCCTCGTCGCCGATTGCACGGATGAGGCCGAACTCGCCACCCGCCTCGCCGCCGACAAAAAAACCACGCTCTACAGTGGTTTCGACCCGACGTCCGACTCGCTCCATGTCGGCAACCTTGTGCCGCTGCTTGCCCTGGGTCGCTTCCAAAAATACGGCCACCACCCCATCGCGCTCGCCGGCGGCGCCACCGGCATGATCGGCGATCCCTCCGGTAAATCCGCCGAACGCAACCTTCTTACATCCGAGCAGATTGCCCACAACGTTCACTGCATCAAAGGCCAGCTCCACCGCCTGCTCGATTTTCAAACCAAAACAAATCCCGCGCGATTGGTGGACAACGCCACCTGGACCGCTCCCATCACCTACCTCGAGTTTCTGCGCGATGTCGGAAAGTTTTTCACGGTCAACTGGATGGTTGCCAAGGAATCGGTCCGCGCGCGCATGGAGGACCGCGAGAACGGCATCAGCTACACCGAGTTCAGCTACATGCTGCTGCAGGCCTACGATTTTTATCACCTGCACCAGGCCCAGGGCTGCGAGCTGCAGATCGGCGGAAGCGACCAATGGGGCAACATCACCGCTGGCATTGAGCTCATTCGCAAGAAATCCGGCGGCCACGCTTGCGGCCTCACCGTTCCGCTCATCACCAAGGCCGACGGCTCCAAATACGGCAAGACCGCCGACGGCGCCGTCTGGCTCGATCCCAAGAAAACCAGCCCCTACCGCTTCTATCAGTTTTTTGTGCAGACCGACGACGCCGATGTCGTCAAGCTCCTGAAAACGCTCACCTTCCTCGACAAAAACAAAATCGGCGGACTCGAAGCCGGGATGAAGTCAGATCCCGCCGCCCGTGCCGCGCAGAAGGCCCTCGCCAGCGAAATCACCAAGCTTGTGCACGGCGAAAGCGCCTGCGCCGATGCCCTGCGCGCCAGTGAAATCATGTTCGGCGGCAACCTCGATGGCGTAAGCGAGGAAATTTTCCAGGACGTCATCGGCGAAGTGCCGACGAAGGATTGGGAGAAGGCCAAACTCGGCGGCGCAGGCACGCCCATCACGGAACTTCTGGTCCAGGCCGGCCTCGCGCCGTCAAAAGGCCAGGCCCGCAAAGACATCGAAGGCGGCGGCATTTACCTGAACAATGTCCGCGTCGCCGAAATCGCCCGCGCCGCCACGGCCGGCGACCTGCTCTTCGGCAAATACATCCTCCTGCGCAAAGGCAAGCGGACCTATGCGGTGGTCAATGCAGTCTGACCTCCCCATAACCCGTTGGACCTTACAAAATCGACCGGGCCGCGGTGACGACGGCGTCCGCGGTAATGCCCAGGGTCTTGTACACCGCCGGTGAAGGCGCGCTCAGGCCGAAGCGGTCGACGCCGATGACTTTGCCGTCGAGGCCGACATACTTGCGCCAAAGCGGCGAGACACCCGCTTCGATGGCGACGCGTTTGCGGCACGATGACGGCAGGATCGCCTCGCGGTAATCGGCCGTCTGCGCGTCAAAGCGCAGGAACGACGGCATCGACACCACGCGTGCGCCCGCCCCGATCTGCTTGGCCGCATCGATCGCGAGCGAAAGCTCGCTGCCGGCGGAGAGAAGGATGTGCGTCAATGGAGCGGTTTCCTGCCGGACGATGTAGCCGCCCTTGAGCACGCCCGCGCGGCGAATGTGGGGTGGGACGTCGTTGAGCGCAGGCACGGCCTGGCGCGTGAGCGCGAGCAGCGTGGGACCATGGGTGTTCTCGAGCGCGGCGGCAAAAGCGCCCGCAGTCTCCTCGGGATCGGCCGGGCGGATGACATCGAGGCCGGGAATGAGGCGCAGTGCGGAAACGGTTTCGACGGGCTGGTGGGTGGGGCCGTCTTCGCCGACGCCGATCGAGTCGTGCGTGTAAATATAAATGACGGGCAGGTGCGAAAGCGCAGCGATACGCATCGACGGACGCGAGTAGTCGGAAAATACCAGGAACGTCGCGCACGAGGGGCGGAAAATCCCGTCGTAGGCCACGCCGTTGCAGATGGCGGCCATGCCATGTTCGCGGATGCCAAAGCGGATGTTGCGGCCGGCGCGGTTGGTTTTATCGAAATCCTTGTCCGAGGCGATGTAGTTGTAGGTCGAGCCGTGAAGATCCGCGCTGCCGCTGATGAGCAGGAGCTGCTCGGCGGCGATGGGTTGAAGAATGTCGCGGCCCGCGGCACGCGTGCCGGAAAGTTTCGCGTCGGGCGCGAAGACCGGGATTTTATCCAGCAAATGGGCCGAACTGGGCTGCACACTGCGCTTGGCGAGAAGCGCGGCCTTGTCCGGATTCGCCGTGCTCCAAGCATCGTAAACCTTCGACCATTTCTTATAAACGCGGGCTAGGCTTTTCTTCTGGCTGGCAAAGTAGGCATAGACGTCGTCGCTCACATAGAAATGCTGGTCGGCGGGCAGCCCGAGGCCGGCGCGCGCCTGGTCGACAAACTTCGCCCCACCCTCGCCATGCGCCTTGGCGGTGCCGGCAACTTCGGCAATGCCGCGGCCGATCTGGGTTTTGGCAATGATGAGCTGGGGCTGCCCGGTTTTGGTTTTCTTGGCCTTATTGTAGGCCTTCAAGAATGCCACCATGTCGTGACCGTCGACGGTCTGCACGGCCCAGCCGTAGGCTTTGAAGCGCAGCGCGGTATTCTCGCTCTGCGTCTTGTCGGCCATGGCGTCGAGCGTGACATCATTGGAGTCGTAAATGAGGATAAGGTTGTCGAGTCCCTGGTGGCCGGCAAAGGCGGCGGCTTCGCTCGCAACGCCTTCCTGCAGGCAGCCGTCGCCCGCAAGGCAGACGACATGGAAATCGAAGATCGCATGCTCGGGGGTGTTGAAACGCGCGGCAGCCATCTGGCCGGCCATGGCCATGCCGACGGCATTGCCCACGCCCTGGCCAAGCGGGCCGGTGGTGCACTCGACGCCGGGAGTCTCGCGATACTCGGGGTGGCCGGGCGTCTTCGAATGGAGCTGGCGGAAGTTCTTCAGTTCTTCGATCGGAAGCGCGTAGCCGGCGAGATGCAGCCAGCTGTAAAGAAACATGCTGCCGTGGCCGGCCGAGAGGATAAAACGGTCGCGGTTGAGCCAGCGGGGATCCTCGGGATTGTGGATCAGCGCATAGCCATAGAGCACGGCGCCGATCTCAGCGGTGCCGAGCGGCAGGCCGAGATGGCCGGAGTTGGCCTTGTGCACGGCATCCATGGCGAGGCCACGGGCCTGGTTGGCGGCTTTGGACAGGATTTCAGTTTGGAACTTCATGTTGAAAATTTTGACAGCTTCTCCACAGAAAAATTTATGCGCAAAAAAAGCGAGCCGAGAATCGGCCCGCTTTGGTTAAAACATTTTGCCCATCACGCGATAAGAAACTTAGCTCGCGGGAACGGCTGTTTCCTCGGTGCGCTTTTTGTTGACGGCCATGGCCGCCTTGCCGGTGCGCTTGCGCAGGTAGTAGAGACGGGCGCGCATCGGCTCGGACTCGCGCTCGACCTCGATCTTGTCGATGTTCGGTGAGTTGACCGGAAACACGCGCTCAACCCCCTCGCCGTAGCTGATGCGGCGGACCGTGAAGGTCTCGTGGATGCCATGGCCCTTGCGGGCGATGACGATGCCGGAATAAACTTGGACGCGCTCTTTGTCGCCTTCGCGAACTTTGGTGTGCACGCGGACGCCGTCGCCAACTTTGAATGGCGTGACGTTCTGTTTCACCTGAAAGGCGGTAATTTCTTGGATGATCGGGTTCATGGCTAAAGTTATTTGAGCAAATCGGGCCTGACCTGGCGGGTTTTCTCAACACGGCGCGCTTGCCGCCACTTGTCAATTTCGCCGTGGTTGCCCGAAAGGAGCACTTCCGGCACGGACATGCCGCGGAATTCGGCGGGACGCGTGTATTGAGGAAAGTCGAGCAACTTGCCGGTGAAACTTTCGTGCGTCAATGACTTTTCCTCGCCGAGTACGCCGGGGATGAAACGGCCCAGCACGTCGATGACCACGGCGGCGGCCAGCGTGCCGTTGGTCAGCACATAGTCGCCGATGCTGATTTCCTGGTCGATCACGCCCTCGCGGATGCGCTGGTCGATGCCCTCGTAGTGGCCGCTGAGCAGGATCAGGTGCTGTTGTTGCGTCAATTCCTGGGCCACCGCGGGCGACAGCGGCGTGCCGTCGGGCGTGAGGTAGATGCGCCGGCAGCCAGGCGTTTGCAGTTGTTCGATGGCGGCAAACACCGGCTCGGGTTTCAGCACCATGCCGGCGCCGCCGCCAAACGGCCGGTCATCAGCCGTGTGGTGCTTGTCGGTCGTCCAATCGCGCAAATCGTGCACTTTTACGCCCAGCAGGCCGCGCTCAATGCCTTTGCCGAGAATGCTCTCGGCCAGGAATCCGTCGAGCATGCGCGGGAACAGCGTCAGGACATCGATATGCAAGGGCATGGGAAAGCTTGGGTTTTACACGAAGATCGCGAAGAACGCTAAAAAGAAAAAGCCCCGGAAACATGTTCCGAGGCCCGGCGAGCGGAAGCATTCTTCGCGCCCTTTGCGATCTTGGTGTAAACTGAATCAGGCCGCGGCGACCGGCGTGGCCCGGCGCGCTTTTTTGATCAGCGAGTGGAGCGTATCGGTGGGCTTGGCGCCTTTGCTGAGCCAGTAATCGACCCGGTCGAGCTTCAGGTTGATTTCCTTGCCCTTGACCGTGGGATGGTAGGTGCCGAGCAGTTCGACGGGGGCGCCATCGCGGCGCGAGCGCGTTTCGGCAACGACAACGCGGTAATAAGGCTTGTGGACTGCGCCAACACGGGTGAGACGGATTTTGAGAGACATGTCGGAAATATTGCGGATCGGATTAGTTCGGAAGAATCGGACAATGCACCTTTCCATAAATGGCTTGTCAAGCCCCGACTCCGGCCGCTCAGTTCCCCATCTATGCTTAAAGCCGGTATCGTCGGCTTGCCCAATGTCGGCAAGTCCACCCTTTTCAACGCCCTCACCCGCTCCCGCAAGGCGGAGGCCGCCAATTATCCGTTCTGCACGATCGACCCGAATATCGGCGTCGTCGTCGTGCCCGACGACCGCCTCGCCATCCTCGCCAAGATCGCGAAGACCGCCGTGCTCGTCCCCGCCGCCATCGAGTTCGTGGACATCGCCGGGCTCGTCAAAGGCGCCAGCCAGGGCGAAGGCCTTGGCAACCAGTTCCTGTCCAACATCCGCGAGGTGGATGCCATCGTCCACGTCGTCCGCTGCTTCGAGGATCCCGACGTCATCCATACCGTGGGCTCAGTCGATCCCGTGCGCGACATTGAGATCGTCACCACCGAGCTCGTCCTCGCCGACCTCGACGCCGTCACCAAGCGCATCGACAAGACCCAGAAGAAAGCGAAGTCCGGCGACAAGGAAGCCATCGCCGAGCTCGCCCTGCTTGAAAAACTCACCCCCCACCTCAACTCCAACCAGCCCGCCAACACCCTGCCCGCCACCGACGATGAAAAGGCCCTGCTGAAGTTTTTCCAGCTCCTCACCGCCAAACCCGTCCTCTACGCCTGCAACGTCGCCGAGACCGACCTCGCCACCGCGGAGCAGAATCCCTTCGTCCAAAAAGTCGCCGCCTTCGTGAAGGTACATCACGATGCCGCCTACGTGCCGATCAGCGCGAAAATTGAATCCGAGCTCATCGACCT
>DATMNP010000009.1:0-19605 GCA_035568935.1 Opitutaceae bacterium
ATCGCCTGAGCGTGCCGCCGTGGCGCCGCCGAGAAATGCGCATCGAAGCGCATCGCGATCACGCGGAGCAAGGGGACACCCCGCGGGGTGACTTCCATTCCGCCGGGGACCGGTGCGATCAAGCCGTCGGCCTGCAAATCCGCCAGGCTGCGAAGTTCCTCCCTATATTCTATTTCAAAATCGACCCCGGTCGCGCGCGCCAGCGCGGCGTAGTCGAGCCGCCGGTCGCACATCAGCCGCATGATGATCGTGCGGCGCCGGCGATCCTCCGCCGTGAGCCGCAGCCCGCGTTCGACCGGAAGACGATCCACGTCGATCGAATCGTGCCACTCCTGCAGCGTTTTGCAGTTTTGCCGGTAGCTGTCGGGGGTTGAGGAAATCGAGGAGAGGCCGAATCCATAGAGCGAGGCGCCGGCCTGCGTGCTGTAGCCCTGGAAATTCCGGTGGAGCGTGCCCGCGCGCTGGGCCACCGCAATGGAATCGTCAGGCCGCGCGAAATGGTCGAGGCCGATGTCGATGTAGCCGGCGGCCGTGAGCCGTTCGTGAGCGACGGCGAACATCGCGAGCTTCTCCTCGGCGTCGGGCAGCTGCTTCCGGTCGTCAAAGATTTTCTGCGCTGGCTTGATCCACGGGACATGCGCATAGCTGAAAACGGACAGGCGGTCGGGGTTCAGCCCAAGCACGTCGTCGATTGTGCGGGCAAACGACTGCGGGGTTTGGAACGGCAGGCCGTAAATCAAATCCACGTTCAACGATTCAAAGCCGGTGCTGCGCAGCCAGTCGAACGCGGTTTCGTTGAGATAATGGGGCTGGACACGGTGGATTGCGAGCTGCACCTGAGGGTTCGTGTCCTGCACGCCGATCGACGCGCGGTTCGCGCCGATTTCCCGCAAGGCGTGCACATGGTCCAGGGTGAACCGGCGCGGGTCGATCTCGACGCTGAACTCGCAATCGGGCGAGAGAACAAAATATTTTCGGATGAGCACCCCGAGCCGGCGGAGGTCGTCGGGCGGAAAGAAAGTCGGCGTGCCGCCGCCGAGGTGGATCTGCGTGACGGGTCGGGAACAGTCCATTCGCCCCGCGGTGAGCTTCACTTCGCGTTCCAGGTCGGCGAGGTACTCGCACGCCGCATCACGGCGGCGGGTAATGACGGTGTTGCAGCCGCAAAACCAGCAACGTGTCTCGCAAAAAGGGAGGTGAAAATAAAGCGACAGCGGGCCGGCCCCCGTGCGGTTGTCGTCCGCGATGGCTTCGTCGAGCCGAAGTGCGGCCAGATCGGCCGTGAAGATCGTCGCCGGCGGATACGAGGTGTAGCGCGGCCCCGGGATCGAATACTTCCGGATGAGATCAAGGTCGAGGGTGGCGGTGGAAGAAGGAGGCGGTGTGGGCATGGCCGATTCGCCCATTATCGCACGCACCCGACGGCGGAGCTGCGCAGGCCTTGCGGAGCATCACGCAGAAATTGCGGTGTGTGGGCGTGAAGTTTAACCGCAGATGAACACGAATGGACGCAGATAAATTTACATTTCCCTCAGAACAGTTAGTTATAGGAAGCGGGCAGGTAGTTTATCAGCAGTCGAAATAGATAAACACGGGGCCACTCACACGCGTTTATCTATTTCGACTGCTGATAAAAAAGCCTCTTCCGATATTCGGAGGAGGCGGCTCGGCACAGCCGAGCCATGCCCGCTCTTTTTTCTTAATTATCCGCGTCCATCCGCGTTCATCTGCGGTTAAAAAACCGTCTTCCTTATAGGCAAACCAGCCAACCCAATCATTACCACCTGGCTCGCGACAAATGCGACCAGCCACCAGAAGGCGGCGTCCATGAAGCCGTAGCTGTGCAGGCCGACGCCGAGCATGTTGACACCAAACCAGCTCCAGCTTGTGACGACGTTGCCAAAGATCGCCATGATCGCGAGGCCGCGCTGCTTGATCATGCCGCCCCAGCGCGCGTGGAGGATGATGGAATTCCACAACACGATGATGAGTGCGCCGTTTTCCTTTGGGTCCCAGCCCCAGAACCGGCCCCAGGACTGGTCGGCCCAGATGCCGCCGAGCACGGTGCCGACGAAACTGAACAACGTGGCAAAGCAAACGATGCCGTAAATCATCCGCCCGAGCGCGTCGGCCGTGGCGGCATCCAGCGTGCGCGTAAACACGCCGCGCCCGACATAGATCAGCGCGAGAAACCCGGCGAGAAAGGTCGCCGAGTACCCGACGGTCACAGTGACGACATGCGTCGCAAGCCAGAAGTTGGAGTCGAGCACGGCCCGCATCATCTCGAGCGTGTCGCCGCCGAGCGCGAGGTGGTGCGCGATGACGAGGGCGCCGAAACCGATGAGGCCGGCAGCGACGCTGCCGATGGCGTTGCGATAAAAATATTCCAGCACGAGGCAGAGCGCGACGGCGCCCCACCCGACAAAGAGCGCGGACGAATAGAGGTTCGTCACAGGCGGGCGGCCTTCAAGCCACATGCGCGTGACAATCCCGGCCGTAGTGAGAAGCCAGCTGAGCCCGATGAGCCAGAACGCCGCACGGCCGAGCGGGTCGGGCCATTTCAGCCACGAAAAAATACCGAGCAGGAAGGCGATGAAATAGAGAATCGCGCTGGTATAAAACGGCTCCGCGGAATTGAAACGCGACTCGACGTCGCACTTGGCGAGCAGCGAGGGAATGGCGGGGTCGAGCCTCGCCCGGTAGGCGGACACGCTGGCATTGAACACCTCCGGCTGGTGGTTGCACCAGGCGGAGCCGGCGAGCGCGAAGGCCGCTGCGGCGGGGTTGATGCGACCGGTGATGAGGCTGTCCTGCAGCGACGAACCGGCGGATTTCCAAGTCGCGGGATTCTCCATGCCGGTTTCGGGCGGAATGGGCAGCAGGTAGCCGAGCGTGTCCATCGCGGCAAAATTCTGGCTCATCTCAAGCATGAGCTTGGTCGCGGCGGAATCGTGAGGCTGGCCGGCGCGTTGGGCCCGGAGCGCGTCCATCGCCGCCGGCAGCGTTTTTTCGAAACGGATCAACTGGTCGAGGTAACCATCGACACCCGGGGGGATGAAACTCACCTGGAGGCTCTGATAAACAAGGATGTTGTCGCGGAGTTGGATGACCGCGCGTTG
Organism: Opitutaceae bacterium; assembly: GCA_035568935.1. GTDB lineage: Bacteria > Verrucomicrobiota > Verrucomicrobiia > Opitutales > Opitutaceae > DASRHD01. Next base: position 3,120 of record DATMNP010000009.1, read on the forward strand.
AAAGGCCGTGCGCACAGGGGCGTCGGTGGCATCGGCGAGCTTGGACTGGCGCTCGAGTTCCGGCAGCCCTGTCCTGAGCTGGTCGAATGAGAAACGTTTCTTGCCTGCGCCCTGTTCGCGCGTGAGGTCGAACAACGTGAGCACGTCGGGATGCATGATCTCGAAAGCCTGGTAGCGGTTGGCGAGCGCGGGCTGGAACAGCACGTCGAGCAGCCACTCGTCGGGCGAAAGCGTGCGACCATCGGGCGTGGCCACGAGCTGGCGTCCCTGCATGATGAGAAGCGAAGTGCGCGCGACGGTGTCGAGTGGCTTGAGGCGGCCGTTGACCAGCGTGGGCAGGCGGCCAAACGCCACCGTGTCGCAGGCGCCGGAGCTTTGCGGAGCGCGCAACGTGCTGGCGACCGCGATGAGGGCGACCAGCACCACCAGCGCGGGAAAAATCGGTTTCACGCGGCGGCCAGGACCAAGCTTTTGGCGCGACTTTTTTTGGACAAAGCCGACGAGGTGGATGCCGAACTGGGCGACGAGCCCGAAGGCCATCAACCCGCAAGCGACATAGGGCAATATCCACGAGGGATTGCGCACGACCTGAAGAATGGTCGTGCGATCATTGTTTTCGAAACCCGCCTGATAAAACGTGAGGCCGCCATAACGCAACGGGCTGTTCATGTAGATGAGCACTTCCCGATCGTTGCGGCCGTCAGATGTGGTGACGCGGACGCGGCTGGAGAAATTTTTCGGGATGTCGGTGCCGGCATAGTTGTCATGGCTGAATTTCAGCAACGAGATCGAAAACGGCATATAGATGCGGCGCGGGCGCAGGGTGATGGCCCACGAGCGGCCGGCGTAGTCGAAGTGCTGGGGCCCGAGGAGCCCGGTGGAAACGAGAAACGTCCCGGGCGACCCATCGGGTGCGCTGAGCTCAACGTAAGCGGTGGGCGTGTTGGTGTCGTCCTGCTTGTAGGTGACGGGCTGCGGCACGGCATCGACGTTGAGGCCGATCCCGGCCGTGGCGAGGGATGGCGTCCCGGCGGCGCGCGCCTGGATCGTCGAGTTGGGATAATACGCCCTGGTCACGACGCGAAACGGCAGCTTCGGGTGCTGGATCGCCGCATGGCGCGCGAGCATCGCATCGGGGATGGTGACAACGTCGTCGAAACTCGGAGCGGTCGTGTCAGTGATGGCCAGTTCGTTGAAGCGATAGCTCTCGGCGTAGTTCTTCGTGTCGCCCGGGCTGAGGCGGAGATTGTAATCTTCCTGCCAGATGCCGCTGAGCAGTTCGCCGACCAGGAGCAGGATGAGCCCGGCATGCGTGAGGAAAATGCCCGCCTTGCGCCACGTGAATTTGAAACGATGGAGATGCGCGGCGAGCAGGTTGGCCAGCAACAGCCCACCGATCAGGTAGCCACCGGGATAAAGGGGAAGCACCACGCCGCGGATATCCTGGAACACGACAAAGGTGTGAAACCATTTTTGCTGGATGCCCCAGACACCGAGGTTCGCCTGGTCCAGGGTCGCGGCGAACACCAGCACCATCCCGAAGACGAGCAGGGCGACCGTGAGCTTGAGCGAGACAAAGAAGTCGCGGATATCGTGGAGCATGTTTTTCATGGTGTGGCCGGCTTAACAGTCATGAGAAAATCGAGCAGCGTGCGCTTGGTCGTCGCCACGAATGCATCGGGGCCGCTGAGCTTGAAAAACCACATCGCGCCCCCGTAGGACACCATCGCACCAAGGATCCGCCGGGGATTGGCGGCGTTGGCGCTCACCAGGTCGACGAGGGTAAAGGTGAGGCCGTTTTGGCTGAAGCGTGTCTCGGAGGCGGCGAGGTCGCTTTCGGCGATCGGCGGCAGTGAGAGTTGGCTGCGCCAACGGTTGATGTTGGCGAATTCGCCACCGACAGCGCCGGGAAACGCGGTGATCGAGACATCCGCCGTCACGCCCGCAGCGCCGCTAATGGCATAACTGCCTTTGCGCATCGCGCCCAGCGGCTTCGGTTGCCAGCTGGTCGGTGCAACCCACGTGAGGCCAGCGTCGGCGGCCGGTGCGACACCCATGTCACCGCCCGATGCGGCCGGCGCAACGACAGGAGCTGACAATGGCGCGGGTGCGTCGGTTGTGACCGGAAAATTTGCGTCCTTTTCCTTCGGCACGCGATAGGCCTCCACCTTGGAATCGCGGCAGGCCGCAACCAGCAGGGAAAGAAAAAGCAGGGCGCCCAGAAGTGGGCGACGACGCCAATCTGCGGGGATAGTGGCGTCTGGCGACGTTCGATGGGGTGTGTTCATGCGCGGATTTTCAAGAGCCTTTGATGATGTCATAAGTCCCGAGGCCCAGCTCCGCATATCTTGCGCATGGTTCCTCAGTCCTTGTGTGATTTTGAACTCGGAGGAAAACGCTCGCGCTGACCTTGCTGGCCATGCCGGGCACAGCGGGCATGGCCTTCGTCGCTCTGCGAAGAAGGCCGTTTCACCAAATGGCAAGGTTTGCATGAACCTCAGCAAGCGATGCACAGCCATCCTACCCGTGATTTGGCATACTTGAACGTCAGCGAGTCATCCTCCAACCCGCTACACACGTGTTAAACCCATTTATCTTCACCATGAAACACAGCACCAAAATCATTGCGACCGGCACGGTCTTCCTGCTCGCCGCGGCTCTCAGCCACGCCGCCCCCGCGGCCGACAATTGGGAGGCCAACTGCACCAAGTGCCACGGCGCCGACGGCAAAGGCGAGACCAAGATCGGAAAAAAACTCAACCTTCAGGACTACACTGACGCCGCGGTGCAGGCCAAGATGACAGATGCCGACATGACCAAGACCATCACCGATGGCGTTCTGGTCGACGGCAAGCAGAAGATGAAGTCTTTCAAGGACGATCTCTCTGCTGACGAGATCAAGGACCTCGTCGCCTACATCCGCAAGTTCAAGGGCTGAATTTGAGGTAGGGCGGATTATCCTAATGCGCCGCGCCTAGATTTTAGCCACGTCCAACCGGCGCGTTACGGATAACGCGCCCTACCCGCGCTGCCGCGCGAATTGCCTCACGCCCTCTTACATCATGCCTGACCCAATCCAGCCTCCGCCGCCTGAGGGCCACAAGCCTCACTCCAATTTCAACAATTGGATCAGCTCCATTGGCGCGGTGATCGCGGCCGGCGGGCTGTTCTCGTTCGCCTTCCTCGCCTGGATGGATTTCACGCAAGGCGACAAGAATCCCTACCTCGGCATCTTCACCTTCATCGTCGCGCCGGGCTTCCTGATCGCCGGCCTCGTGATTTCTTTTGTCGGTGCCTGGATGCAACGCCGGTGGTCGATCAAGTATGCCGCCACGATGCCGGACCGGTGGCGGCTGGATTTTTCCAATCCCCGCCAGCGGCGCAGCCTCATCCTGCTCGGTTGCGGCGCCGTCGGCTTCCTCGTGCTCAGCGCCTTCGGAAGCTACGAAACCTACAACTACTCCGAATCGACCCAGTTCTGCGGCCAGGTCTGCCACCAGGCGATGAATCCCGAGTTCGTCGCCTACCAACGCGGCGCCCACGCCCGCGTCAGTTGTGTCGAGTGCCACGTCGGCGCCGGCGCACAATGGTTCATCAAGGCCAAGATCAACGGCACCCACCAGCTCATCGCCTACACCTTCGACAACTACAAGCGCCCGATCGCGACCCCGATCAAGAACCTCCGCCCCGCGCAGGACACCTGCGAGAAATGCCACTGGCCGGAAAAATTCCACGGCAACATCGACATCGTCAACGACCACTTCCTGTCCAACAAGAAAAACACCGCCTACAGCGTGCGCCTGCTCATGCACGTGAACACGGGCCAGCCGGGCAATCCCATCGGCGGCATCCACTGGCACGTCAACGTGAATGAGCGGGTCGAATACTACGCCGACGACGAAAAACGCCAGGACATCCCGTGGATCCGCGTGACCAACCTCAAGGACGGCACCGCCCGCATCTTCCGCACCGATGCATTCAAGGGCGAGCCGCCCGCCGGCCAGGTTCGCGTGATGGACTGCATGGACTGCCACAATCGTCCCGCCCACGTTTTTCCGACCGCCAACGACGTGGTCGAGCGCGCGATGGAGGCAGGCGCCCTCAGCACCAAGCTGCCGAACATCAAGCGCGTGGCGGTGGAAGCCATGACCCAGAAGGAAATAGCGACCGATGCCGGCGCGCCGCAGCAGATCGCAGATTACCTGCGCCGCAAATATCCCAACGACCCGGAGCTGCCGGCCGTCACCACCGAGGTGCAGCAACTTTTCGCCACGACGATTTTTCCCGAGCGCAAGGCCGACTGGCGCGTCTATCCGAACAACATCGGGCACAAGGACTGGCTCGGCTGCTTCCGCTGCCACGACGACAAACACAAGACATCCCTCGGCCAGCCCGTGCGCTCCAGCGATTGCAGCTCGTGCCACACGATCATCGCGCAAGGCCAGGGCACAGAACTGGAATCGCTCACGGCGAAAGGCCTTCCCTTCAAGCACCCCGGTGGCGACCTCGACCCCGACCTCACCTGTTCCGACTGCCACAATGGCGGTGTCCAGAAATGATCGCAACCCACACCCATTTAACACGCTCGATTGCAGGTCGGGGTTTATCCCCGACAAGTCGGGCGTAATCCGCCTTCGCTAAAGCTACGGCGGGACAAGAGCCCGACCCACCCTTCCAACAAAATTTCCGCCATGCCCACCCCGCACGTGCCAAAAAAACGAACCCTGCAGGAGCTCAAGCAATTGGTTTTGGGCCTCTCGATCGCGTGCCCCTTTGACCAAAAGAATCCTTTGTCATGCCAGCTGCACGAAATCAGGAAGCTCGACCTCAAGACCCGGTTTCAATGGGTGTCGCGGTTGACGCTGGCGGAAGCAGAAGGCATTTGGGCCAGCCACGAAAAATGCGTGCTTGAAAAAGAAAGCCCGAAACAAAAGTGAGGGGCCCGGCCAACGCGATGCGCTCAATCACTCACCCCATGCCAACCCATCGGCCGCAAAGAAAAACCGACTTGCACCTGCACCTGCTCGCCCAATCTATTTTGGGCCTTACCGTGGCGTGTCCGTTTGATCAAACGAATCCTCCTGGCTGCCAGCTGTGCGAAATCCGGAAACTCGACCTCAAGACCCGGTTTCAATGGGTCTCCAAGCTCACGCTTTCGGAAGCCCAGGCCATCTGGGGCAATCATGACAAATGCCTGGCGACGAAAGAACGCCGGAAAGCAAAGTGAGCGCGTGGCCAGACCCATGTTGGCAAAATTGTCATTCCCATACCCTGGGCAAACCGCTGCGCGGCTTGCGTAGAACAAACCAATGAACCGATTCGCGCGGTAGCGCGGGTGGAGCGCGACCCTCCGTGGCGCGCTCTGAGCGCGTCGGGACGACACGCTCCACCTTGAAGGCTGAATTTGAACCGTAACTGGCATGAGTTCATTGGCCGCCGCGCGAGGAATGACAAAGTATAGGACGCCTCGCAAAGGCGTGCCGATGTGACCATTATTTGCGAAGATGGGCGCCCTGGCCCACGTCAACCGAGGAGCAACAATCGGCAAAAACTGCGGAGGCGGGCCCAGCTTCGTCCGCTATACTCGGCCACAAGATGCCCTCTCACGCTGTGTTTAGTGGTCTTTCACCCTCGGGTACGCCGGTGCAGCCGCGCGGCACCGCCCTGCTCACCGACCCGCTGCTGAACAAAGGCACGGCGTTCACCGAGCGCGAGCGCGACGCCCTCGGGCTGCGCGGCCTGCTGCCGCCGCGGGTGTTTTCGCTCGAAGAGCAGGTCAAGCGGAGCCTGGCCGCGATCCGACGGAAATCGGACGCGCTCGAAAAGTACATTTACATCACGAACCTGCAGAATCGGAACGAGATCCTTTTTTACCGCCTCGTGATGGAGAACCTCGAGGAGATGATTCCACTCATCTACACGCCGACGGTCGGCGAGGCTTGTCTTCAGTACGGCGCCATCTTCCGCCGGCCGCGCGGGCTGTTCCTCACCCTTCGGGAAGGCGGACGCATCGCGGAAATTCTCCGTCTCTGGCCCCGCGAAGGCGTGCGGCTGATCGTCGTCACCGACGGCGAACGGATCCTCGGCCTCGGCGATCTCGGTGCGCTCGGCATGGGCATCCCCGTCGGCAAGCTCGCGCTCTACACGGCATGCGCCGGCGTGCATCCATCCTACACGCTGCCGATCACGCTCGATGTCGGCACGGACAACGCGGAGCTGCTCAAGGGCGATTTCTACATCGGGCTGAAAGAGCGGCGCGCGCGCGGCCTGGTCTATGACGGGTTCATCGAGGAGTTCATTTGCGCGGTGCAATCCGTCTTTCCCCATGCGATCCTGCAATGGGAGGATTTTGGCAACACGAACGCGTTTCGTTTGCTGCAGCGGTATCGCACGCAACTGCCGTCGTTCAACGACGACATCCAGGGCACGGCCGCCACCGCGCTGGCCGGTTTGATTGCGGCCCTCCGCCTGACCCGCGGCAAACTGGCCGGGCAACGCCTCTTGTTTCTCGGGGCGGGTGAAGCCGGCACCGGCATCGCCGACCTCTTCGTCGAGGCGGCCCGCGCGGAAGGGCTGAGCACAACCCAGGCCCGCCGCCTTTGCTGGTTCGTCGACTCAAAGGGCCTGGTCGTGAAAAGCCGCACCGATCTCGCCGAACACAAGAGGCCTTATGCCCAGGAGCAGCCGTCGATGGTGACGCTGGCCGAGGCCGTGAACGAATTCAAACCCACCGTGCTGATCGGCGTGTCGGGCACACCGGCGGCGTTCACCCGCGAGATCATCGAAAAAATGAGCTCGCTCAACGAGCAACCGGTCATCTTCGCGCTGTCGAATCCCACCTCGAAGTCCGAGTGCACGGCCGAGCAGGCCTACACCTGGTCGGCCGGCCGCGTAATTTTTGCGAGCGGCAGCCCGTTTTCCCCGGTCGATTACAACGGCCGCCGCCACGTCCCGGGCCAGGGCAACAACATCTACATTTTTCCCGGCGTCGGGCTCGGCGCGCTGGTGAGCGACGCGCGCTGCGTCACCAACGAAATGTTCCTCGCCGCCGCCCGGAGGCTCGCGCAACTCGTGCAGCCCGAGGATCTCGCCGTCGGCCGCGTTTTCCCGCCCCTGACGAAGATCCGCGAAGTCTCGCTGCAGATCGCGGTGGCGGTCGCGACGGTTGCCTACGAAACCGGCGCGGCGCGGCGGGCGCGGCCCGCGGACATCACGGCGGATATTCGCGCGCAAATGTTCGAACCGGTGTACCGCGAATATGCGTGAAGTGCGCGTGCATTGCCAATTCGTGCGCATCCATTGTCGCGGCGTTCATTTCCGTTGCTGCGGCTGTCCGTGGTTCTACGTTTGGGCTATGATTAACAAGTCCGACCGATTCGGCGTTGGGCGTTGGGCGTTCGATGTTCGACGTTCAAGGTTTTGATCCGATGTGCCTCGCGGTTCCAGGCAAGCTGCTCGATCTCACCGGTGACGATCCGTTCTTTCGCACCGGCCGGGTGAGCTTTGGCGGCGTGGTCAAGTCCGTGAGCCTCGCCTGCGTGCCCGCGGCCAGGGTCGGCGACTATTTGCTCGTCCATGTCGGCATGGCCCTGAGTATTGTGGACGAAAAAGAGGCGGAGATCGTTTTTGCCTACCTGAAGGAAATGGGCGAACTTGAGGAGCTGGGGGCACCCTCCCCGTCCGGCCCGCCATGAAATTCGTTGATGAATTTCGCGATGCGGTTCCGGTTCGAACGCTGACGGCGGCGATCGCGCGCCGGGTCACGCGGCCGTGGACCCTCATGGAAATTTGCGGCGGGCAGACGCACAGCATCGTCAAATTCGGCCTCGACGAGTTGCTGCCGCCACTCATCACCCTGGTGCACGGCCCGGGCTGCCCGGTCTGCGTGACGCCGGTCGAGCTGATCGACGCCGCGGTCGCGCTGGCGGGCCGCCCCGGTATGACGGTCTGTTCCTTTGGCGACATGCTGCGGGTGCCCGGCATCGGCCCCGACCTGTTGACGGCGCGCGCGCGCGGTGGCGATGTCCGCATGGTCTATTCGCCGCTGGATGCGGTGACCCTGGCGGCGCAACACCCGGAACGCGAAGTGGTGTTTTTTGCCGTTGGCTTCGAGACCACCGCGCCGGCCAACGCCATGGCGGTTCTGCAGGCGCATCGCCTGGGCCTGAAAAACTTTTCGCTGCTGGTTTCCCACGTGCTCGTCCCGCCGGCCATCGAGGCGATCCTGTCGTCGCCGGACAACTGCGTGCAGGGTTTCCTCGCCGCCGGGCACGTCTGCACCGTGATGGGTACGGCCGAATACGGGCCGCTGGCCGCGCGGTTCCATGTGCCAATGGTGATCACCGGCTTCGAGCCGGTGGACATCCTGTGTGGCGTGCTCAGTTGCGTGGAGCAGCTGGAGGCCGGGAAGGCCGAGGTGTCGAACGCCTACGCCCGCGCCGTCCGCCCCGAGGGAAATCTCCGCGCGCAGGAGGTGATGAAAAAAGTATTTGTCCAGGTCGATCGCAACTGGCGCGGCATCGGCCGCATCCCCCGGAGCGGTTTTTCCCTTCGCCCGGAGTTTGCCGGGTTTGACGCCGCGGTGCGCTTCGGCGTCGCGGGCGACGCGCCGCCGGAAAAAAACGAATGCATCAGCGGCCTGATCATGCGCGGCGCGAAAAAGCCCACCGACTGCCCGGCGTTCGGCATCCGCTGCACGCCCGATCATCCGGTCGGCGCGCCCATGGTCTCGACCGAAGGCGCTTGTTCCGCCTACTACCGCTACCGGCTCCGCAAGAACGACGTGGTGCGGGCCAATTCGATGTAGCGTGTAAGAAACCTTTGGCTTCAGACTTTTTAACAGAAGAACGCGAAGAGTTGCAGGGATTTTGCCATCAAAGGAAAAAGATATCGTAAGGGCGGGGGAATTCCCGCAGGGCAATATCTGGCAAAGCAGCGGACGCTTGGAAGTTTGGTGGGCTGACACCGGGCTCTTTGCGACCTTCTGTTAAAATGGCCTTTAACAGATCCGCGGCAGCTGTTCGCCGCTGAGCCGGTCGAGAATCCGGTCAACGCCCACGACGCTGCGCAGCGTGACTTCTCCGGCGCGGCCCTTGCGCACTTCGCCGATGCGCGCCGGCGGCCCGCCCGGCACGATCGCAGCGAGGGCGGCGAGGGCCTTCTCCGCCTGCGCCGCCGGCACGATCGCAATGAACCGGCCTTCGTTGGCGACATAGAATGGGTCGATCCCGAGAATTTCGCACGCCCCGCGCACGAGTTCGGAAACCGGCACAGACTTTTCATCCAAGGCAATCACCCGGCCGGCTGTCTCGGCGATCTCGATCACCGCGGTGGCCAGTCCGCCGCGCGTGAGATCGCGCAGGCAATGCACATCGACGCCGGCGGCCAGCAACGCCGCGACCGCCGGCCAGAGCGCAGCGCTGTCGCTTTCGATCGGTGACTCGAACGCCAGTCCCTCGCGCTGGGCGAGAATCGCCATGCCGTGGCGCCCGATGTCGCCGCTGAGCAAGACCACGTCGCCCAAGCGCACGGAAGAGGGTGCGATCTTCAGGTTGTGCTCCACACAGCCAACGCCGGAGGTGCTCACATAGAGCCCATCGCCTTTTCCCCGCTCGACCACCTTCGTATCGCCCGTGACGATCTCCACTCCGGCCGTCCGGGCGGCCGCGCCCATCGATTCCACCACGCGCTTAAGCGTCGCCAGGGGCAGTCCTTCTTCGAGGATAAAAGCGGCGCTCATCCAGCGCGGCCGGGCGCCGCACATCGCCAGGTCGTTGATCGTCCCGTGGACGGCGAGCGACCCGATGTCGCCGCCGGGAAAAAAGAGCGGGCTGACCACGTGGGCGTCCGTGCTGAACGCCAGGCGTATGCCGGGTGGCGGAGCCAGCATCGCGCCGTCATGCCGCATCTCGAGGGAAGAGTTGCGAAACGCGGGGGCAAAGACCAAGTCGATCAACTGTTGGGTCATGCTTCCGCCGCCGCCGTGCGCGAGCTGGATTTCCTCGTGGCCGCCCAAAGGCACCGGGCAGGTTGCATTCGCTGGATTGGGTTTTGCGTCAGGCATGGGCGCCACGTTACCAGATTTCGCGGCGGCGACACAAGCGCCGCCTTGATGCCGGGCCACACGGACACCGCGGTGCACGGTGCCTCGCAATAGACGCCCTGTCTTTCCCAAATAATGCGCAATGCGAGAAATCGCCAACCCCACCCTTCTGCTTTACGATGCAATCATTCGATTCCATGCACCGTATTGTCGCAAAGTCCCAGCTCAGCCCGAACGTCACCCGGCTCGATGTCGAAGCGCCGCGCATCGCGCAGATCCGCCAGCCCGGGCAATTCGTGATCGTGCGCCGCGGCCCCGGCTCCGAGCGGATTCCCCTCACGATCGCCGATGCCAACCAACCGGCCGGCGCCATCGCCCTGGTGATCCAGGCCGTCGGCAAAAGCACCAAGGAGCTGGTCGCGCTCGAAGTCGGCGAAGCCATCCAGGATATTTCCGGCCCGCTCGGCGTGCCGACGGAGATGATTGCAAAAGGCCGCGCCCTTTGTGTCGGCGGCGGTGTGGGCACCGCTGTCGTGCATCCGATCGCCCAGGGGCTGAGCCGACGCGGCGTCCACGTCACCAGCGTGATCGGCGGCCGTTCAAAGGAATGGGTGATTTTCGAAAACGAACTCAAGCGCCTCGGCGACGTGGTCGTCTGCTCCGACGACGGCAGCTACGGCCGCAAAGGCTTCGTCACCGACGCGGCGAAAGAAATTCTCACCGCCGGCGGGATCGACATCGTCTACGCCGTCGGCCCGGTCCCGATGATGCGCGCCATCGCCAACCTCACGCGCCCGTTTGGCGTGCACACCATCGTCTCGCTCAACCCGGTGATGGTCGACGGCACCGGCATGTGCGGCGGTTGCCGGGTCGAGGTGGGCGGCGAAACGAAATTCGCCTGCGTCGATGGCCCCGAGTTCGACGGCCACAAGGTCGATTTCGACCTGCTCGCCGACCGGCTCTCGACCTACCGCACCCAGGAACAGATGGCCGATGCCTGTCGCGACGGCGAGTGCCGCACGAGGCAGAAAACTTCCTAGCCATGCCAACGAAACTATCCCCCCGGGAACGCTTGGCCATCAGGCGCCAGCCCATGCCCGAGCAGGACGCCACCGCGCGCTCGCACAATTTCTGCGAGGTCAACCTCGGCCTCTCCGAGCACCTCGCCCTGCTCGAGGCGCAACGCTGCATCCAATGCAAGGATCCCAAGTGCGTGTCCGGTTGCCCGGTCCACGTGCACATCCCGCGCTTCATCGACTTTTTGGCCAAGGGCGACCTGCGGGGCGCCGCCGGAAGCCTGCTGGGCGACAACGCCCTGCCCTGCGTCACCGGCCGCGTGTGCCCGCAGGAAATCCAGTGCGAGGCCAAATGCGTGCGCAGCCTCAAGGGCGAGCCCGTGGCCATCGGCTACCTCGAACGGTTTGTCGCCGACTGGGCGATGAATAACCCCGGCGCGACCGCCGCCCGGCCCGCCTCCACCGGGAAAAAAATCGCCGTGGTCGGCAGCGGCCCCGCCGGCCTCACCGCCGCCGGGGAACTCGCGAAATGCGGCCACGATGTCACCGTCCATGAAGCCCTGCACCAGCCCGGCGGCGTGCTCGTGTACGGCATCCCGGAATTCCGCCTGCCAAAATCGATCGTCGACCGGGAAGTGCAGCGCCTCCGCGACGCCGGGGTGAAGATCGAATGCAATGTCGTCATCGGCCGCACCTACACGCTGCCCGAGCTGCGCGCGCAGTTCGACGCCATCTTCATCGCCAACGGCGCCGGCCTGCCGGTCTTCATGAATGTGCCGGGCGAAAACCTGAAGGGTGTGTATTCGGCCAACGAATACCTGACCCGGGTTAACCTCATGGCCGCTTACCGGTTTCCCCAGGCCGACACGCCCGTGCTCGTCGGAAAACGCGTCGTCGTGGTGGGCGGCGGCAACGTCGCCATGGACAGCGTGCGCACCGCCCGGCGCCTCGGCGCCGAGCAGGCCACGATCGTCTACCGCCGCACGCGCAAGGAAATCCCCGCGCGCGTGGAGGAAATACACCACGCCGAGCAGGAAGGCATCCATTTTGAATTCCTTGTCGCCCCCCTCGAGGTGGTGGGCAACGACAAGAAATGGGTCACGGGGCTCAAGTGCGTGCGCATGAAGCTCGGCGAGCCGGACGACTCGGGCCGCCGCAGCCCCGTGCCGATTCCCGGCTCCGAATTTGTCCTCGCCTGCGATGTCGTGGTGGTGGCGATCGGCACGCGGGCCAACCCGCTGCTCACCGCCACCTGCCCCGACCTCCGGCTCAACAAGCGCGGCAACATCGAAGTCGATGAAGACGGCATGACCAGCCTGCCCGGCGTGTTTGCGGGCGGCGACATCGTGCGGGGCGCCGCCACCGTCATCCTCGCCATGGGCGACGGCAAACGCTCGGCCAAGGCGATCGACGCCTACCTGAAATCCAGGGTCGCAAGGTAATACCATGCACGAACTCGGAATCGCCGAATCAGCCCTGCAGACCGCGCTGGAACAAGCGCGGCTGAACCAGGCCACCCGTGTCCAATGCATGGTCATCCGCGTGGGTGCGCTCTCGGGAGTTGACCCGGAGGCGCTGCGTTTCGCCTTTGAGGCGATCCTGCCGGGCACGGCCGCCGAGGGCGCCGTCCTGCAAATTGACCCGGTGCCCGCCGTCGCCTATTGTCCGGTCTGTGCAAAGGATTTTACGACCGGCACGGATCACTTTTTTGAATGTCCGAAGTGCGGACACCTTTGCCCGACGGTCAAACAGGGCCGCGAGCTCGACCTGGTCCGTCTCGAGGTGAGTTAAACCGCGGATGAACACGGATGGACGCAGATTTCTTTACTTATGCATGCGAAATCCAAGCAAAACGACCACGTGATCACCGTGGATGTGCGCGATCCCACCGATGTTCTGCCGACCCCGCCCGGCGATGACCTGCCGGGTGCGGCGCGCACCATCGACCTGCAAGTGCGCCTGCTCGACGAGAACGACCGGCGCGCGGCGAAAAACCGCGAGTTCCTGAAAATGCGCGGCATCCGTGCGGTGAACCTGGTTTCCTCGCCGGGGGCGGGCAAAACGTTGTTGCTGGAGCGAACCCTCGACGCGCTCGCGGACGAGGTGCGATGCGCCGTACTCGTCGGCGACCTGGAAACCGACAACGACGCCCGGCGGCTCCGTCGCGAGGGCCTGCCCGTGGCGCAAATTACCACGGGCGGCACCTGCCACCTGGATGCCTCGATGATCGCCCGCGGGCTCGCGGCCCTTCCACTCGACGGCGTGAAGCTGTTGTTCATCGAAAACGTCGGCAACCTGGTTTGCCCGGCCTCGTTCGACCTCGGCGAAAACCGCCGGATCACCCTGCTCACGTGCACCGAAGGCGAGGACAAGCCGCTCAAATATCCGCCCATCTTCACCAGCGCGCATGCGGTTGTGCTCAGCAAAATCGATATTGCGGCCGTGCTGGGTTTCGATCGCGCCCTGGCGCTGGCCAACATCCGCCGCGTCGCTCCACAAGCCGAGGTTTTTTCACTCTCCTCCCGCACCGGCGAGGGCATGGACGGCTGGCTGAACTATCTGCGAGGACTGATCTCTTTTTAACCACTGATAAACACTTATAGGCACTTATTGATCCCGAACACGGACTCGATCCGTTTTTAACCGCGAATGGACGCTAATGAACGCTAATTGGATACGCGAACTGACTCGGGTATGAATTGGCTGCTGAGAACGACTGTAGGCCGTCTTTGCGATCAGAAAACGCTGCCGCAGCGCTTTCTGGCGCAATCCGACGGCCTACACGGCCTGCGGCCGTGTGCCACGGTAGCGGCACAGTTTTCCAGCAGCCCATTCGCGTTCATTAGCGTCCATTCGCGGTTAAAAATATCAGTGGTCCAACGGTATGAATCCCTCTGGGTCCTTCGCGACCTTTGTGTTCAAAATCCGAATCTGCGATCATCCGTGCAATCCGCGGGAAAAAACCTTGCCTCGGCTCTGCAAGGATCCCTCGCCCTGCCCGATGCCGTAAGGCCATGACAACAAAGGCTGACAGCCCTGCCCTTCTTGCTACGGATCGTCTGCTGGAGATCGAGGGAACGGTGCAAGGCGTTGGGTTCCGTCCCGCCGTCGCCCGGCTCGCTGCGCGCATGGGCGTGCGCGGCTGGGTTCGCAACGATGCACGCGGTGTGACCATCCGGGTCGCCGGTCAGCCGGACACGCTCGCGGCTTTTGCTGCTGCCCTTCGAGCGGAGCTGCCGCCGGCCGCGCGCATCACTTCGTTCCGGGAAAAACCGGCGGCAGAAATTCCGCGCCTGCCGTCCGCGCCGGCCATGGGCTTTCTGATTCTCGACAGCGAAGCCGACGCGGACACGCCCACCGCGGCGGTCACGCCCGACCTGGCGTTGTGCGACGATTGCCGGCGCGAGCTGGCCGATCCGGCCGACCGCCGCCACGCGTATCCCTTTATCAATTGCACAAACTGCGGGCCGCGCTACTCGATCCTTCGCGAACTGCCCTACGACCGGCCGCGCACGACCATGGCGGAATTTGTCATGTGCGCGGCCTGCCGCCGCGAATATGAGAATCCGCTCGACCGCCGCTTCCACGCCCAGCCCAACGCCTGCCCTGAGTGCGGCCCACAGGTGGAGCTGCAGGACATCACCGGCCAGGCGCTGATCACGCGCAGCGCGGCGATCGCAGCTGCGGCCGAAGCGTTGCGCGCCGGCCGGATCGTGGCGGTCAAAGGCTTGGGCGGATTCCACCTGATGGTGGATGCAACCAATAAAACCGCGGTGGGCGAACTGCGCCGCCGCAAGCATCGGGAAGAAAAACCGCTCGCGGTCATGTTTCCCTCGCTCGAAAAACTCGAGGCGATGGCGGTCGTCACCGACGCGGAACGCAAACTTTTCGCCTCACCCGAGGCGCCGATCGTGCTGGTGCGTCGCCGCCCGGGAATTTCGCTGGCGGAGGTGGTGGCGCCGGGCAATCCCTGGATCGGCGCGCTGCTGCCGTACACTCCCCTGCACGTGTTATTGCTCGAAGCCGTCGGCGGCCCCGTGATCGCGACCAGCGGCAATCTTTCCGAGGAACCACTCTGCACCGACAACGAAGAAGCGCAGCGCCGGCTGGGCGGGATCGCCGATTTTTTTCTCATGCACAATCGGCCGATCGCGCGGCCGGTGGACGACTCGGTCGTGCGGCCCGTCGCTGCTGGGACCATCCTGCTGCGCCGCGCGCGCGGTTTTGCCCCGACTCCATTTGCATTACCAAAAGGAGTGGCCGCGGCGGAGCCCATGTTGTGCGTGGGCGGACATCTCAAAAACACGATCGCAGTGACGGCAGGCGCAAATCTCGTTCTCAGTCCCCACATCGGCGATCTGTCGAACCCGGTTTCGATGGAGGCGTTTCGCCAGACAGTGTCATTGCTCGGCTCGCTCTACGCCGGGCGTTTTGCGCGAGTCGTGTGCGATCCACATCCCGATTACGCCTCGACGCGATTTGCCCTGGGTCTCGGCCTGCCCGTGGTGACAGTGCAACATCACCTGGCGCATATTCTTTCCTGCCTGCTCGAGCACGGTGGCGGACCCGAACGGGTGTTGGGCGTGGCCTGGGACGGCAGCGGCTACGGTCCTGACGGAACCGTCTGGGGCGGCGAATTCATCGTGGTCGACCGGGCGGCGCGGACGGCGCGCCGGGTGGCCCACTTGCGTCCGTTCCGGCTGCCGGGTGGAGAAACGGCGGTGCGCGAGCCGCGGCGAAGCGCGCTTGGCTTGTTGTATGATTTGTTCGCCGGCGACCAGGCGCGGCTCGCGCCGATTGCTGTGTCGCTGGGGTTCAGTGAACAGGAAGCAAAAATCTTGCTCTCGATGATCGAGCGCGGAGTCCAGTCGCCGGTCACCACGAGCGTTGGACGGCTGTTTGACGGAATGGCGGCCGTGCTCGGAATGCGCACCCGCTGCACATTTGAAGGACAGGCGGCGATGGAACTGGAATCCATTGCGGACGAATCGCGAGATGCCGGCGGCCTGGCTCTGCCGATGGTCGCAGGTGGCGAAGGACGCTGCCTGCAAATTGATTGGCGGCCCATGCTGGCGTCCGTGCTGCAAGGCGGAGCGGCTATCCAGCCGCCGCTGGTCGCGGCGCAATTCCATCACGCGCTCGCGGATTGTGTGACGGCGGTTGCCGCCAAAGTGGGCATCAAGACGGTCGTGCTCACGGGTGGTTGTTTTCAAAACGGGCGGCTGCTCGACGCGACACGGCGCGGCTTGGGCTCGGCGGGCTTCAAGGTTTTATGTCACCGCGACCTGCCGCCGAACGATGGCGGCATTTCCGCCGGGCAGGCCTTAGGCGCGCTGTGGGGGATTGCTTCGGTGATTTGTTAATTACACCAAGATCGCAAAGATCGCGAAGCGGAGGCTTTCTTTTTTAACCACTGATGGGCACTTAT
>DATMNP010000010.1:0-34746 GCA_035568935.1 Opitutaceae bacterium
ACACCGCCAAGGAACGACTTGCCGCCGGAATCGATTTGGTCAAACTGGGCCGGCCAAACGACGCCATGCGCTGCTTTGAGCAGGTTCTGCGCATCAAGCCCGATTCGGCCGAGGCGCATAGCAACCTGGGGAATGTCCTGGTATCCCTCCCCGATCGATTGCCTGATGCCATCTCCGAGTATGAAGCGGCGCTGCGCATCAAGCCCGATTTTGCCGAGGTGCATAACAACCTGGGAAATGTCCTGGCAACCCTCCCCGATCGATTGCCTGACGCCATCTCCGAGTATGAAGCGGCGTTGCGCATCAACCCCGATTTTGCCGAGGCGCATAGCAACCTGGGAAATGTCCTGGTGTCCCTCCCCGGTCGATTGCTTGACGCGATCTCCGAGTATGAAGCGGCGCTGCGCATCAACCCGGATCTTTTCTCGGCTCACAACAACCTGGGCAACGCCCTGGCGCATGTCCCGGGACACTTGCCTGAAGCCATTCCCCAGTTTGAAGCCGCCCTGCAGATCAAACCCGATTATGCAGAGGCCCGTGAGAACCTGGAGAGGATTCGGAACATGATGGCGCGACAAGCGGCGGAATCGGCAAAATAAAAGCGCGCCAGCCCGCCAGCGGGAAATGGTTCAAGGCTCAAGGTTGGCAGCTTGAATGGGAGGTTGGACGTTCGAAGCCGGCACGCCGACGAGCGCGCCGAGCTGTTCCTGGATCGCGGCAAAAAATTCCGGCGTCAGTTCGCCCGCGGGCACTTCATAAAACTGCTTCGTGCGCAGGTGCTCGAAAACCTGCCGCTCGCCGCCGGCGGTGCGGCCCTTGGGCCGCAAAAGCTTTTTCCGCTCGAGCAGCAGCGCGAGGAACTGCACGAGGCGCGTGTTTTCCGGCGCCAACTCGGTCGCCGGATCGGCCAGGGTGAGGAAAAGGGTTTCGGCCGTGAGCTTGAGCAACCGGCCGGTGTTTTCCTCCCGGGACGCCGGCTTGAAAACCTGCACCCAGCGGCAGATGACAAAGCCCGGCGGGGCGAACCCGGCCGCGTGCTCCGCCCGCACGTCGCAGCGCGCGATCACGCCATCGAGGCCGCGCAGGAGGAAGCTGGCGACACGGTCGCCGTCGGCAAACGGCCGGCCCGAGACGAGGCAGGCCTGTGCCCGCGGCTGTAAATTTAATTCCATAAGCACTCCTTGTTTACTTGCTCACCGCGCCGACGCTAGCAAATTTCATCTCCTCCCTCAATGAACGGACGTCTTATCGCCATCGGCGACATTCACGGTTGTCACCTCGAGTTTGCCGAACTGCTGGAACGCGTCGCCCTGACGAAGGACGACCAGCTCATCCTCATTGGCGACCTCGTCAACCGCGGGCCGGACAGCGGCAAGGTGATCGATCTCGCGAAACAGCACCAGGCGATTTCGCTGCTCGGCAACCACGAGCTGCGGCTGCTCAACTACCGCAAAACCAAAGACCATGTTTTCCTCAAGGAGAGCGACGAGGAAACCTTCAACCGGCTGCGGCCCGAGGATTGGGCGTACCTGGAGGCGATGCCGCTCACGCATTACGTCGGGGAATTGAACACCGTGTTCGTGCACGGAGGATTCTTGCCGAACGAGCCGTGGCAGAAACAGCCGGCCAGCGTGGTCACCCGCATCCAGGTCATCGATGGCGAGAACAGGCCGCGCAAGCGCGCCGATGCCCCCGATGCGCCCATGTGGGCCGACCTCTGGAGCGGGCCGCCGTTTGTCGTTTACGGCCACACGCCGCGGCCGGAAATCTACAAGTTGAAATGGTCGGTCGGCATCGACACTGCCTGCGTGATGGGCGGCCACCTCACGGCCTACATCCTGCCCGAAAAACGCTTCGTGCAGGTGAAGGCGCGCAAGCGCTACTTTTTGCCATGAACCCCGCGGACCCTTTCATCGACGGCGCCCTGCTGCTCTGCATGGACCTGCAGCCGGTGTTTATCGACATGATCGTCGATGGCCCGCGCGTGCTGCGGCGCTGCCAGTTCGCAGTCGAGGCCGCCGCGGGCCTTGGTTTGCGAACGGCCTTCACCGAGCAGGTCCCGCAAAAACTCGGCGGCACCGCACCCGAACTGCTCGCGCTCGCCGGCAAGAAACCCGGCGTCTTCGGGAAAAAAACCTTCTCCGCGCTCGACGACGATGGCATCCGCGATGCGCTGCGTGCGCTCGATGTCGAGCATGTGATCCTGTGCGGGCTGGAGACGCCCGTGTGCCTTTACCAGACGGCCCTCGCCGCCATGGACCACCAGCTGCAAGTCACGCTTCTCACCGACTGCATCGGTGCGCGCCGGCCGGACGATGCGGCGGCCTGCCTCGAAGCGCTCACCCGGCTCGGCGTGCATGCGCTGCCGGCCGAGACGGTGTTTTATGCGCTCTTGCACGACACCGAACATCTGTTTTTCAAGGGGTTCACCAAGCTCGTGAAAAAATATGCCTGACGCCGACCCGATCCTTTCCGTCCACGAGCTCAAATCACTCGGCCCCGCCGGCGGCCGGCCGTTCACGAGCGTGCTCGTCGTGAAAAAACTCGCGGCCAAGACCGCGGCCAACGGCAATCCGTTTCTCAGCCTCGACCTGGGCGACCGCTCCGGTTCGTTTGGCTGCACCATTTTCAACGACAATCCGCTCTTCGAGCTGTTGAAAAGCGCCGGCGAAGGCGCGGTGGTGCGAGTCGAGGGGAAAATCGACCATTTCCAAGGACGGCTTTCGCCGCGGCTCGTAAAAGCCACGGTGCTGGCCGAGGATGAATTGAGCGCACCGGGCCTGTTGGAAAACCTCGTCGAGACTTCGCCCGAAAATGCGGATGTGCTGTGGGCAGAACTGAACGCATTTATCGACTCCATCGGCCATGCCGGGCTGCGCGCGACGGTGCGCGCGGTCTTTGACGAGATTGGCGGCGATTTTCGCTGGTCGCCGGCGGCGATTGTCATGCACCACGCCTACCGTCACGGTTTGCTCGAGCACACCGTACACATGGCGCGCGCCGCCCGGGCACTGCTCCCGCTCTACCCCGAGGTGGATGCCGACCTTGCGCTGGCCGGCGTGTTGCTGCACGACTCCGGCAAGACCATCGAATACGAGGGCACGCTGGCGACGAAGCGCTCCCGCCGCGGCATTTTGCAGGGCCATGTCGTGCTGGGCTACCAACTGGTGCGCAAGGCCGCGATCAAGGCCAAGCTCGATGCCGGCCGGCTCGAGCGCCTCGAACACATCATCCTCAGCCACCAGGGCGAACCCGAGTGGGGCGCGGCCGTTTACGCCGCGACGCCGGAGGCGGTATTCGTTTCGTTGGTGGACAATCTCGACGCCAAGATGGGCATGGTGCAACGCGCCCTGCGACAGGTGGTCGAAGGCGAGCAGTTTTCCGAAAGACTGCCCGGCCTAAATTCGCCCCTGCTGCTGCCGAAGCCCGACTAGCCCCCACTGCAGCAGTGGGGAAAAGTCCAAAGCCAAAAACGCCAAATTCCAAAGAAGAGCCAGACACCAACCACGGAACGCCAATTGTCAGGACCAACGACCAACTACGAATTACAAACTACAAATAATCAGAGCGCCTTGAGCGTGACCCCCATGGAGAGGAGCTTTTCGCGCATGGCCACCGTATCCTGCGCCTTTTCGACCGCTTCATCGGGCGAAAGGAGCTCGCGGTTGACGAGGCTCATCAAGTGCGTGTCCATCGTGATCATGCCGAGGTTGGCACCGGTCTGGATGTCGGAGTTGATGCGGAACGTTTTGTTGTCGCGAATGAGCGCAGCGATGGAGGTCGTGGTGACCATGATCTCGTAGCCGGCGATGCGGCCGCCGCCGACTTTCTTGCAGAGCACCTGGGAAATGACCGCTTGCAGCGAAGAGGCGAGCTGGGTGCGGATCATGTCCTTCATGTTGGCAGGAAAGGCATCGACGATGCGGTCGACGGTCTTGGCCGCGCCGTTGGTGTGGAGCGTGCCAAAGACAAGGTGGCCGGTCTCGGCGGCGCTGATCGCGGCCTCGATCGTGGCGAGATCGCGCATTTCGCCGACGAGAATAATGTCGGGATCCTGCCGGAGGGCGCGGCGGATGGCCTCGGAGAAGCTGGGCACGTCAACGCCGATCTCGCGCTGGGTGACGATGCAGTGTTTGTGCGGGTGGTAATACTCGATCGGATCCTCGATGGTGATGATATGGCCGTCGCGGTTTTCGTTGATATAATTAATCATCGAGGCGAGGGTCGTCGATTTGCCGGAGCCAGTTGGCCCGGTCACAAGGATGAGGCCACGCGGCCGGTAGAGGAGCTCCCTGACTTTGTCGGGCAGGCCAATTTCGCGCAGGCTGTACATCTTGTTCGGAATCTGCCGAAGAACCAAGCCGTAGTTGCCTTTTGACTTGAGGACGCTGACGCGGAAGCGGGCCTTCTCAAGGTAGGCAAAGCCGTAGTCGGCACCGCCTTCGAGCTTTACACCTTGCTGATGTTTGTCCGGCGTGATCGCCAGCATGAGCTTTTCCGTGTCTTCGGGCGTAAGCGCAGCGCCATCGATCGGCACCATGCTTCCGCTGACGCGAAGCGTGGGGGGCTGGCCGACCTGAAGGTGGAGATCAGAGGCATTTTGCTCGACGACAAGTTCGAGCAGGTCGTTCATATCGTAGGGCATAAGGCGAAGGGGATTGGGTTAGGACGGATTTACGACGTGGAAAAAGACAATGTGTTCATCGTCGTACAGTCGAGCTGTAACCTAGTGTTTTCCGTCTTATTGCTCACATGGATGCACGCTTTTCACGTGGTTTTGACGGCAAATGGGCATAAAGCAGTGGAAGGGTATCAAGTGCCAAGTAACAGGAAAACGGCCATAAGGAAGGGAGACATTGAACCGGGAACCCTGAACTTTGAACCTGGTTAGCGGCTGAGCGTCATCAGGAACTCGACGTTATTCTTGGTTTTCTTGAGGCGAGAGATGAGCATCTCCATGGCTTCGATGGCCGGGATGCCCTGCATGGCCCGGCGCAGGCCGTAAACACGTTGGATCTCGTCGGGATGGTAGATGAGCTCTTCTTTGCGCGTGCCGGAGCGATCCATGTTGATGGCAGGGAAAATGCGCTTGTCCACAAGGCCGCGGTCGAGGTGCAGCTCCATGTTGCCGGTGCCCTTGAACTCCTCGAAAATGACCTCGTCCATGCGGCTGCCGGTGTCGATGAGCGCGGTGCCGATGATGGTGAGGCTGCCGCCGCCCTCGATATTGCGCGCTGCACCGAAGAAGCGTTTCGGTTTTTGCAGCGCCGTGGCCTCGATGCCGCCCGACATGATTTTGCCGGAGTTGGCGACCAGGGCGTTGTAAGCGCGGGCGAGACGGGTGATGGAGTCGAGCAGGATGACGACGTGCTCACCCGCCTCGACGAGGCGGCGGGCCTTTTCACCGACCATCTCGGCGGCGTGCACGTGGCTCTCGGGCGTTTCGTCGAAGGTCGAGCTGACCACCTCACCATGCGTATGGCGGCGGAAATCGGTGACTTCCTCGGGCCGCTCATCGATGAGCAACAGGATGAGTTTCGTTTCCGGGCTGTTGTGGGAAATGGAGTTGGCGATGTTCTGCAACAGCACCGTTTTGCCCGTGCGAGGAGGCGCGACGATCAGGCCGCGCTGGCCGAAGCCGATGGGCGTGAGCATGTCGACCACGCGCATCGACACGTCCTTGTGCAGGTCTTCCGCCTCGAGCAAAATGCGTTTGAGCGGATAATACGGCACAAGCTCCTCGAACGGCGTGACTTTCGAGATGTCCTCGGGCTTGCCGCCCATGACTTTTTCGATACGCACGACGGCCGGGCAGCGTTCGTTGCCCTGCGGGGCTTGCACGACGACCTCGACCTGGTGGCCGCGCTTCAGACCGAAGTGATGCACAAGGCTCTCCGGCATGTAGGCATCTTCGGGGTATAACCGGTAATTGACGCGCTCGTGCACCACAAAGCCGTAGCCACGGTCGGTCAGGTCGAGCCAGCCACGGTCGCGAATCTCGCGTTTGGCCTCCGCCGCGTGCGCAAAAATTTTTGCGAGAAGCTGCTTGCGATTGGGGGCGTCGGTAAACGTGGCGCCGAGTTCGCTGGCGAACGCGGTCAACTCCGCGATGGGCAGCGTGTAAATCTCGTCGAGAAAAAACGGCTTGCCCTTGCCGGACGAAACTTCGCCGGCCAGCCGGTCGAGCGCGGCGATATCGGCAAAGCGCGCCGGATCGGGCAAATCGCCAAACACAGGCGCAAAACTGGGTGGAGGCGGTTGCGGCGGATGGAAATTGCCTGGTTTGCCACCTGGACCCGGCTGCCAGCCATGCTTGCCGCGTTTGCGCTTGTTGTGTTTCCAAAAACCACGGCCCTGAAAATCGCCGCCCTGCCCGGCTTCCGGGCCATTGCTTCTCTCTGCGGGCGGGGTGCGGGGAACCGGCTGGGCTGGCGCAGGCGATGGTTCTGGCGCAGGCGTGGGCGCTGATGATTCTTCGCGCGGGGCGGGCTCGGGCTCGGCCTTCACCGGTTCCGGCACGAAAATTTCAGCCTTGGGCGCAGGGACATCACTCACATCCGGCGCAGCGGCCGCCGTCTTTGCCTTGCCTTTGCTGTAATAGCGCGTGCGGCGGCGCGGCGTTTTTTTGGCTTCGCCAGTTTCGGGCTCGGAGCCGGCAACGGTTGACGCATCATCGGCGTCGCTTTTGGGAGGAGTATCCATGTGGTATAAAAAGGGGTGGGCCGCACGGCGCGCAGCGAATCGGCTGCATCAGGCCGCAAGCACGGAAACAAACCGGGTGATTTGCTGTTGCAGGAAGTCCGGCGAGCCGTCGTTCAGCAGGACAAAATCGGCGAGTTCTATTTTTCGCGCCAAAGGCAGTTGCTTGGAAATTCGTTGCCCGGCGAGCGCGCGTGTCAGGCCGCGTTGCTCGAGCCGTGCGAGTTGAGCCTGTGAGTGTGAAGTCACACACACGGTAAAATCAAACCAATTTTCCAACTGCTTTTCGAAAAGCAGGGGAACCTCGATCACCCAATTCGCACCAGGGGCTGCGTCCAGCAACGTCCGCCAGCACTCGAAGAGCCGCGGGTGGATGAGTTCTTCGAGGCAGGCGAGCGCCGCTTCGTCGGAAAAAACGATTTCCGCCAGGCGGCTGCGCACGATCTGCCCGTCGGCCGCCAGCACCCCCGGGCCAAAACGCACCCCGACCGCGGCGGTCACCCCGGCATTGGTCAAAACCTCGGCCCGGACGAGCGCATCGGAGTCGATGCGGCGAAAGCCGTGCCGCTCAATCATTTTGGCTGCAGTCGTTTTGCCACAGCCCATTCCGCCGGTAAGTCCGAGTATCATGCCAGTTTGAAAACACACCCCTGCAAGCAAAATAAGCGTTTTCTAGAATTGGGCTTGCGCAGGTTTTTCGCAAACTAATACTTAGCGACACACCCCTGCCAGAACGGGCGGCACCGTGGGTGCACTCCCCGTCCCGGGATGTCCATGGTAACCGGCATCAACACCAATAGTGCTCCTGCGATCGCCGCAGCCGCCCAAGCGGCTTTTCGGAAAATGTTTCCGCGAGCCAGCACGGGGATCATCGACCGGCTGATTTTCGACGTGCGGCGGATGTTCACCGGCCACTACCTCGACTACCAGGCGGCCGATCTGAATTACCATAATTTCGAGCATACCTTGCAGGCAGCCCTGTGTTTTGTGCAGTTGCTCCTCGGCCGGCATGGCACTCGCCTGGAGCCGCGCCTCACGCCCCGGCAGGCCGAGCTTGGCCTGGCTGCCGTGCTGATGCACGACACGGGCTATTTAAAACTCCGCAGCGACCGGGCCGGGACCGGCGCAAAATATACCCACGTGCATGTCCTGCGAAGCTGCGCCTTTGCCGCGACCTATTTGCCGACCGTCGGCGTAACGCCGTACGAGCTTGAAGGCGTGCTGGGCGCCATCCGCTGCACCGGGCCCAACAGCAGGGTCAAGCAACTGCATTTCAAGACCCAAGTCGAAGAACTCATCGGATGCGCCCTCGCCACCGCCGACTACCTCGCGCAGATGGCCGCGCCCGACTATCCGGACAAACTTGAATTCCTTTTCAGGGAATTCCACGAAGCCGACGCTTTCGCCAATGTGCCGCCTGGCCAGCGAGAATTCAAATCCACGGAAGAGCTGGTTGCACACACGCCGGATTTCTGGAGCAAGGAAGTCTTCCCCAAGCTCAAGAAGGAATACAAGGGATTATACCGCTTCCTGGCGCAACCCTACCCGAGCGGTCCAAACGCCTACATTATCGCGATCGAGCACAATATCGCCACGATCAAGGCGCGCATCGCTTAGCAGGTTGTCGGACTTCATCCTCCAGCCTGCTAAAGGAAAATGGCTGCGCCATTTCCGAACCACTTTAAACCGCAGATGAACGCGAATACACGCGAATGGGCTGCTATGAAAAACTGGGCTGCGTGACCTCTGTGTTCAAAATCCCGATCTGCGTCCATCCGCGGTTAAGAAATCTCAGCTTCGCGACCTTGGTGTAAAATAAAAGCCCGGTCGCTGGCAAAACCCTGTTAAACTTGGCGTGCACGCCGCATGCTCGCCACCCTTTCCTCCGCTGCACTCCAAGGCATTGATGCCGAGCTTGTGCATGTCGAAGTCAATACCGGTGAAGCCGGTGACCCGCGGCTGATCCTTGTCGGGTTGCCCGATGCCGCGGTCAAGGAAAGCGAAGATCGCGTTGCCTCCGCCCTCGCAAACTCCGGCTTCCACGGCACGCGCACACGCACCACCGTCAATCTCGCACCCGGCCATCTGCGCAAGGAAGGCCCGCTCTATGACCTGCCCATCGCCCTCGGCCTGCTCATTGCCACCGGGCAATTGCAGACGTCCGTGTTCGGCGATTTTTTTATTGCCGGCGAGCTCAGCCTGTCCGGTGCGACCCGGCCGGTGCGCGGCGCACTGGCCTTTGCCCGGCTCGCGCGCAAACTTGGCAAACGCGGCCTGCTGCTCCCGCCCATCTCCGCCGCCGAAGCCGCGCTGGTCGAGGGCCTCGAGGTTTATGCCGTCGACTCGCTCGACCGCGCCGTCCGTTTTTTGTCCGGGGAAACCACGCTTGCGCCCCTGCCCTCCGGCACAGCCACCCTGCGCACCGCAGCACCCGCCTACGAAAGCCTGGATTTTTCCGAGATCAAAGGCCAGCAAGCCCTGCGGCGCGCGGTCGAAGTCGCCGTGGCTGGCGCCCACAACCTGATGATGATCGGGCCGCCCGGCGCGGGAAAGTCGATGGTGGCCAAACGCATCCCGACCATCCTGCCCGCGCCCACGCCCGACGAGTTCCTCGAAGTGCTCAGCATCCACTCGGCGGCAGGCGCCACGCTCGGCGGCTCGCTGCCCTGGCTCACGCCTCCCTTTCGCACCCCCCATCATACCATTTCGGACATCGGCCTGCTCGGCGGCGGCACGATTCCCGGGCCCGGTGAAATTTCGCTCGCGCACCACGGCGTGCTGTTTCTGGACGAACTGCCGGAGTTCAAGCGTTCCGCGCTGGAAGTCCTGCGCCAGCCACTCGAAGACGGCCAGGTGTCCATCTCGCGCAGCGCGGGCAAGATCACCCTGCCGTGCAGCTTCATGCTCGTGGCCGCGATGAACCCCTGTCCCTGCGGCTATCTCGGCGACACCCGGCACTCCTGCCGCTGCTCCCCCGTGCAAATCCAGCGCTACCGGGCGCGCATCAGCGGCCCGCTGCTCGACCGCATCGACCTGCACATCGAGGCGCCCGCCCTTTCCCTCACCGAACTGCGTGCGGAAAAACCCGGCGAGCCCTCCTCTGCCCTGCGCGCCCGCGTGCAAGCCGCACGCAGCCGCCAGCACGCGCGTTTCGCCGGCACGAAGATTTCCAGCAACGCCCGCATGACGCATGCCCACATCCGCAAACACTGCACGTTGGACTCGACGCTCGGCGACCTGTTGCAGCAGGCAATGGAACGGCTTTCGCTCTCCGCCCGCGCCTACGACCGCATATTGAAAGTCGCCCGCACCATCGCCGACCTCGCCAGCGCCGAGAAAATCGAATCGCCACATTTATTGGAGGCCATCCAATACCGCAGCCTCGACCGGAATGTGTTGTATTGAATGATTGATGGGCACGGTTTTCGTATCTTCTTCGCATGTCGTTTCTTCATCGTTCTGGCTTGGGTTATATCGGCCCAGAACTCTCATTCAATCCACTCCAGCTTCAGGGGAACAGGTCACTGGGGCCACTGGTTGGACTTTCGGTCTTTTAGTCTCCAGATCAATCCGTCGATGCGATTCGATTCTGGAAAGGGCAGCAACTCAAAGCGCTGGAAAAACTCATCGCTCTGAACAGTCACCTCAACCTTTCCATTGAGCTTCGCGCTCACCAAGAATTTTCCATCTTTATCTGTTCTGGTGCTTGCATCGATGCCAAATGTGTCGACAGGCAAAAGGCTGA
Organism: Opitutaceae bacterium; assembly: GCA_035568935.1. Classification (GTDB taxonomy): domain Bacteria; phylum Verrucomicrobiota; class Verrucomicrobiia; order Opitutales; family Opitutaceae; genus DASRHD01. The sequence continues at coordinate 10,445 of DATMNP010000010.1, forward strand.
ACGGCTTCCGCCCAGACCGAAACAAGATAAGCGCATCAGCTAGCGGCATTCCTGTGTCTTCTCGCACGACTTGGCCAGAGATCGTTCTTTCCGGGGGATTGTCGAGATAGATAACGCAGCCAGCCAAGCTCAGCATCATGAGTCCGAAGAGAAATGTGAATAGGCGTTTCATCTTTTTACTCAATCAGTCCCCGACCTGCTCCAACCGCACGACACGCAGTTCGCGCACGGCGTGATCCGGCCAGTAGGTCACAAGCCAGTTGCCCACAACGAGCACTTCGTTGATGCGACCCTGGGCGTCGCGTTCTTGTAAGTCTCCCGGTCGGAACGGCGCGGCCTTCATGCCGTCAAGTATGAGGGCGATCTGGCGCTGCTCCGCTCGTGTGGCCGCTGCCAGCCGCATCGCCGCCACTTCATTCAAGACCAGCGCGTAAGCGTCCACGCTGTTACAGGCCCAACTGCTGTTTCAGGTCTTCCCAGCGGACTTTTTTCCCGGCGTCTATCTCGGCGTGCCGCCGCGAGAGTTCTGCCTGGTTCGCCGGGTCGGCGGCGCGCAGTCGGCTCTTCAAAAACGCCATCGCTTTCACCATCTCCTCGTGCGGGAGCTGTTCCATTTGCGGTTTAATTTCGGCAAAGACCATGATGTTCACACCGTGGACTCATCTGGCCCCGTCTGCAAGTACAACAAGGTTGCCGGGTGAGGGTTTTGGGACGCCACGAGCTTGCCAACGCACCTGCTCGAATCCATCCAACACCGCAGCCTGGATAGGAATGTATTGTATTGAATAGTTGAAGCAGAGTGACAGTGAGAGTTTCTGTGGAAGCACTGAGTCGTTCCATCTGCGGGCGTTGGCACTATGACCGCATCCGCAAGGTGTCCCGCACCATCGCCGACCTCGCCGCCGCCGAAAAAATCGAGCCGCCGCACCTGCTCGAGGCCATCCAATACCGAAGCCTCGATCGGAATGTATTGTATTGATCATGCCCATTATACCATCTACAGAACAATCTGCAGTCGGTCGTATAGTGCGATAAATCAGCAATCCACGGCCTCAATGTACCAGCATGGTGACGGTTTGGTTAATTCGCCAGCCTGTCCGCGCTCCGAGGTTGAGCAAAAAGCCTGCAGATGCTTGAAATTCCATCGTTTGGGCACAAAGCCACGATTTGTTTTATGAACCTCCCAGCCTATTACTACCATGCATGCGACAACACATTATCTCAATCGAGCCTCGCGCGGGTTTATTCTTCTTCTAGCGCTCTCCGTGGCCGTTTCGTTTGCATGCGCGCAATCTTATACGGCGGTTGATCTAGGTGCGTTTATTCCCACTGCTATTAACGACGCTGGCACCGTCGTCGGTGACAATAATTCTTCAGGAAACGCCTTTGCCTACAGTAACGGCACATTGACCAATCTTGGTCTCGGTCAGGCCTTTAGTATCAACGACGCCGGCACCATTGCTGGCAGCTACAATGGCGTAGCCTCCACCTATAGTAACGGCACATGGGCCCAACTTGGTGTTAGTAGTGGCACAGCTTCCGGCATCAACAATACCGACACTGTCGTGGGTAAAGCCGCCACCGGAAAAGTCAGTTACTTCGGTTTTTCCGAGAATCACGCCTTTAGCTATAGCAACGGCATTATGACCGATCTCGGAACGCTTGGCGGTACCGATAGCTCTGCCTATGCTATCAATATCAACGGCACCATCGTAGGTTCCAGCTACACGAATGGCTACCAGGAGCCTGACCACGCTTTCAGCTACAGCAACGGCCACATGACCGATTTGGGCACGCTCGGCGGTTCCTATAGCTATGCCTACGGCATCAATAATGCCGGCACCATTGCGGGAGAGGCCTATACTGCCTATGATCTCGCCTATCATGCTTTCAGTTACAGCAACGGCATCATGACCGATTTAGGCACATTAGGTGGCAACTATAGTCTGGCCCATGGCATTAACAACTCGAGCACTATTGTTGGAGAAGCCGCCGGAGGCAACGGCTATCGCGCCTTCGTCGACAGCAACGGCATCATGACTGATCTCAACACGGTGCTTCATAATGACCTGGGTGGCGCAGTGTTGATAGATGCCGACGGCATCAACGACCTCGGCCAAATCGTGGCTTTTGGGGTGGACGGGGGGAGCTATCAGGCATATCTGCTTACGCCAAACTCCGGGCCTCCTGTTCTTCAGACTTCAATTCCCGAGCCCTCCACCTGCGCAGCACTTCTGGGCGCGGCGGCTTTGGGCTTCGCGACACTTCGCAGGAAACAAATGCGATCGCGATCCTCCATCCGCCACCGAAGCGAGGTGGAGATCGTAACCGAGAAAGCCAATGATCGCGGACAGGTGTCTGTTTTCCGGCACCCGGCTTCCTGACTCCCAATTCCAAACTGTAGGGCAACACACCCCGATGAGTTGCCCTACCTCTCGTTGAAGTAGACCGAGGTCAAGACGACGTTTCGAATGTGGTTGCCGATAGTTTTCAGCTCTTTTGGATAATCCGAACTCTTTGGCTTTGATGTGGTTATTTTCCTTCGCATAATGGGCAACGCACCCCTGTCCCTGCGGCTATCTCGGCGACACCCGGCACTCCTGCCGCTGCTCCCCCGTGCAAATCCAGCGCTACCGGGCGCGCATCAGCGGCCCGCTGCTCGACCGCATCGACCTGCACATCGAGGCGCCCGCCCTCTCGCTCACCGAACTGCGCGCGGAAAACCCGGCGAAGCCTCGTCCGCCCTGCGCGCCCGCGTGCAAGCCGCTCGCAGCCGCCAGAATGCGCGCTTTGCCGGCACGAAAATTTCCAGCAACGCCCACATCCGCTAACACTGCGCGCTGGATTCAACCCTCGGCGACCTGCTCCAGCAGGCAATGGAGCGGCTTTCTCTCTCCGCCCGCGCCTAGCCGGCCAACGGCATGTGCCGTTGGCCGGGCCATTCGATGACAAGGGGAAAGCTAGCGAAGCGCTTGCGTCATATTTGAGCCAAGCATCCTATGCTTCAATTGCAAGTGACGCCATAGCCAGAGCCACTGAGAAGGTTTCATAGCCGAGTCTGCCGCAACGCCTCATAACAGGCAATGCCGGCCGCCGTGCTGAGATTAAGCGAGCGCAGCGCGGCATTGGCCTTAGGGATGGTCACGCGCCAGGCGTCCCCGATTTCCTCATGCAGCCAGGCCGGCGCGCCCTCGCCTTCATTGCCAAAAACCAGTCCGTCTTCATCGGCAAACCGCGCATCCCAAAACGATTTTTTTGCCTTGGTGGTGAACAGCCACAGACGGCGCGGCGCCACCGCGCTCGCCCGAAATGCGGCCCAATCCGCGTGCTCGTGGACGTCGAGCGATCGCCAGTAATCCATGCCCGCACGGCGAAGGTTGCGGTCGTTGATCTCGAACCCGAGCGGCCGGATGAGATGCAGCCGCGAGCCGGTGAACGCACACAGGCGGCCAATATTGCCAGTGTTTTGTGGGATCTGCGGCGCGAAAAGTGCTACATGAAACATGCCGAGTAAACATGGGTCTGATAACTTCGAATACAAGCAGCGAACCGCCGCCGCACATAAGCCACGCCCAACAAATTTACACTTTATTGAACTTCCATCCGCTCCCATCTCCCTTCAGATAACACCTTCAATTTTTAACTTTTTCCCGTGTCCACTTCTCCTTCCAAGAAAGCCATCGTGATCGTCGATGATGAAACATCTTACATCGACCTGCTGGCGCAACTTCTCAGCGACAACCTGAATTGTCCGGTTTTCACTTTTTCCCGGCCGCTTGAGGCGCTCGCGGCGTTCCCCAAAATTGATGTCGGCACTGTCATCACCGACTTCTACATGCCGCAACTTAATGGTTTTGAATTCATCTCCCAGGCCAGCGCCATGCTGCCCGGCGTGCCATTCATTCTCATCACCGGCCACGCCATCGACCTGAACGATGAAGAGTTCGCTCAATTTCCCGCCTTGAAAAGCGTGCTGCACAAGCCGTTTGTCTGGCGCCGTGTGGCCACGGAGATTCTCAAACACTGGCCCGAGCAACATCCCTTGGTCGCGCCCGCCGATCTTTCCCTGCATTGAATGGGGTTTGTTGGCTCAACAGGCCGGGCATGTGCCTGACGATATCGTTATCGTTCTCTTTCTCGCCAATGCCTCGAACTGGGAGCACGAGAACGATTTGATTCCAGAGAAGTTGGCCTCACTCACCGGCGCCGGTCTTTGATGGCCTTCTGCATATCGCGCACTTCGGCCTTCTTCTTAAGGTCTTCGCGGCGGTCAAAAAGTTTTTTCCCGGTACAGAGCGCGACCTCGACCTTGACGAGCGCGTCCTTGAAATACATCCGCAGCGGAATGAGCGCCCGCCCGCCGGCGTCGAGCGCCTGCGCGATCTTGCGAATCTGGTGGCGGTGCAGGAGCAATTTGCGGGTGCGCTTCGCATCGTGGTTGTTGAGGTTGCCAAACGCATACTGGTCGATGTGCGCATTGATCAGCCACAGCTCGCCCTGGTCGACCCGGCCAAAAGCATCGGTGATCTGCGCGCGGCCGGCGCGGATGGACTTCACCTCGGTGCCGAACAGCTGGAGCCCGGCCTCGAACTTTTCCTCCACGAAAAAATCGCGCAGCGCCTTGCTGTTGCGAATTTCCGTGTAGCGGGTGGAATCTTTTTTTTGCGCGGACATGGCGGTTCAACCGGGCGGGCCGGATCGGGAACGCGTGCACCGCACGGTGCATAACAGGCGGTTGAATAACTCTGCTAAGCCGGCGTTGCGATTAGAAAGTGCTGTCCGCAAGGCGACTCGAAACCGCCTGTCAGTTCTCGCCGGCCTCGAAACTGATCTTGCCTTCGATGATTTCGCGCAAGGCCACGTCCTCGGGCGCCAGCTTTTCCAGCGATTCAACGAGCGGACGGCTCCCACGGCGGAGCTGCTTGACGCGGCGCGACACCACATTGATCAACGCATTCGAGTCGGTGATGATCTTCTGTGCTTCCTTAAGGTAGTCGTCTTTCATGGTGGCGTTCATGGGTGAAAAACCGCAATAACGCCGTTCGCCGCGGCCTCCGTCAAGGCGAATCCGGCTTGCCCGGCCCTTCTTCACCGACACAGGCTCCAACCAACCGCTAACATGCTCATCGCCTGGACGACTTTAGCCACCCGCGACAAGGCCGAAGAACTGGCCCGCGCCGCCATCGAAAAGCACCTGGCCGCCTGTGTGCAAATCGATGGCCCCATCGCGTCACACTACCTCTGGCAGGGCCGGCCCGGGCGCGCGGAGGAATTTCGCCTTTGCTTCAAGTTTCTGCCCGCGCAGCAGGTTGCGCTGGAGGCCTGGCTTTTCGCCCATCACCCCTATGACACGCCGGAATGGATCGTCCTGCGCGCCGAAAACGTGGGCGAAAAATACTTGTCATGGGCCAAGACCAACTCTACGTTTTTACCTCTTTAGCCCATTCCGACCACTTTTTATTCACCATGTCGCAGCACAAAAGTCTCCAAGGTTCCAGCGGTATTGTCGTCAAGCGCAACGTCCTGAAGCGTTTTGAACGCGTCGACCTGCTCAAAAAGCGTGGCCAGTGGAAACCCGGCGACCGCATCCAGGGCCTGCGCAAGACCAAGCCCGAAGTTTGAGCCGTGCGCCGCACGTAAATTTTTGGCGGGCCCGAGAAATTCTCGGCCCGCCGTTTTTGTTGTCCGTCCTGCATGCATGCCCTGATCCATAACTTTATCGAGTGGTATTTGCGCTCATTGGAGTCGGGTGGCTATCCGCTCATCGTGCTGCTTATGGCGGTGGAAAGCTCCCTCGTGCCGCTACCGAGCGAGCTGATCATCCCGCCGGCCGCCTACCTCGCCTACACGCAAGGCCGGATGAGCCTCGCCGGCATCGTCCTCGCCGGCGCGCTCGGTTCGTGGCTCGGCGCCACGGCGATGTACTGGGCCGCACGCCTCGCCGGCCGGCCACTCGTGCTGCGCTTCGGAAAATTTGTCCTCATCACGTCCGACAAAGTGGAAAAGGCCGATCGCTGGTCCGCGCACTTCGGCAACTTTGGCGTCTTCGCCTCACGCCTCCTGCCCGTGGTGCGCCACCTCATCGGCATCCCCGCCGGCATCGTGCGGCTGCACTACGGCCTCTATTCGCTCTTCACCCTCATCGGCTCGACCGTGTGGTGCGCCGTCCTTTGCTGGGTGGGCATCCAGGCCGGAAAGGACGAAGCGCTCATGCGCGGTGAACTGCACCAAATCACCCTTTGGGTTGCCGGCGCACTCGCCGTGCTGGGCGCGATCTATTATTTCTTTGTTCACCGCCACATGCAGGCGGAAAAGAAATGACGATTTTCCATCGCCTCGCGATGGTTTAGGACGGCCCGTTCGACAAGCTCAGGGCAGCCTTCGCCTGGCGAAGGCTGGCCTGCCAAGCCGTAGCTCCGAAGGAGCGAAGGCTGGTGCGAGCGCCGGGAGTCGAACCCGGATCGATGGCTTCGGAGGCCACTACACTATCCATTGTGCTACGCTCGCGGCGGCTTTCTTCGAAAACCGAATTTCAGATTTCAGATCTCAAATCTTCATAGCAGACCGCCGGGGGCACAATCTCAAATTTTAAATCTGAAATCTTAAATCATCTAGCAGGCTGCTGCTAGATATGAATCGCCTCTCCCATCGAGGCCGCGGCGGCTTCCATCACGGCTTCGCTCAGCGTGGGATGCGCGTGGATGGTCTGGTGGATTTCCTCGACCGTCGCTTCCAGCTCCATGGCCAGGCCATATTCGGCAATGAGCTCGGTCGCCTCGCTGCCGATGATGTGCGCGCCATAAATCTCGCCGGTCTTCGTGTCGGCAATGACTTTGACAAAGCCTTCGCTGTCGGCCGAGGCCACGGCGCGGCCCGACGCGGTGAAGGGAAATTTTCCGACCTTGTAGTCGAGGCCCTTTTCCTTGCAGGCCTTCTCCGTGAGCCCGGTGCTCGCGACCTGCGGCTGGCAATAGGTGCAGCCGGGAAAGTTTTTCACCCGGCGCGCCGCGCCGTGGCCAAACATGCCGTTGACGGCGTTGACCGCCTCGAACGTGGCGATATGCGCGAGCCACGGCGGGCCGATGATGTCGCCCGCGGCATAAATGCCCTTCACGTTCGTCTGGTAGCTGTCATCGACCTTCAAGTAATTGCGGTCGAGTTCGAGTTTCACGTTGGCCGCCAGCGCGCCTTCGAGGTTGGGCACGACGCCAATGGCCGAAAGCAGCACCTCGGCCTCGACTTCGGTTTTTTTGTCGCCCGCGACCAGGTCGACTTTGACCGAATCTTTCCCCACCCGGACATTTTCCACCTTCGTGCTGACATGCAGGTCAATGCCCTGCTTCTCGAACGAGCGGCGCAGGGTCTTCGACACATCTTCGTCCTCCTGCGGCAAGACCTGCGGCAGCATTTCCACGAGCGTTACCTTGGTGCCGAAGGCGTTGTAAAAATAGGCAAACTCCACGCCGATCGCGCCGGCGCCGACAATGACAACCGACTTCGGCAGCATCTTGGAGGCCAGCGCCTCGCGCGAGGTCATCACGCGCTGGCCATCCACCTCGACGCCGGGGATGCGGCGCATCTTGCAGCCCGTGGACAGCAGGATGTTTTTCGTTTTGAAAAATTTCCCTTTGTGCTCGCCCTCGGTCACGGAGACCAGGCCCGGTGCGCTTACCTGCGCGCGGCCGACGATGTACTCGGCCTTGTTTTTCTTGAGCAAAAACTCCACGCCCTTCGCCATCTGCTCGGCGACGACGCGCGAGCGGGCCATGATCTTTGCGATGTCAAAGGTCACGTCCTTCGCGCCGAGGCCGTAAATTTCCGGCTTCTTCATTTTCGTGTAGAACTCGGCGCTCTTCAGCAACGCCTTCGTGGGGATGCAGCCCCAGTTGAGGCAGGTGCCGCCGGCGCGCTCCAGCTCGATGCACGCGACTTTTTTGCCGAGTTGCCCGGCGCGAATCGCACCCGCGTAGCCCGCGGGTCCGCCACCGATGACAATGAGATCATATTCGTTCGTTTCAGCCATGGAGAAAAAGGTATCAAAAAAATCTAAATGTCGATGACATCGTCGCGTTTGGCTGTCGGACGTGTCTGTGCGGGTGCACGCAACACCCGGCTCAGCACGAAATTCGTCACGCTCACAACGCACGCGCCTTTCAAGGCCGGCCAAAAACCTGCGACATGAAATCCATCAACCAGCCGCCCGGCAAAAAGGAACAACAAGGCGTTGATCACGATCATGCCCAGGCCCATCGTCATTACGATGAAAGGCAGCGTGAACAACACCAGCAGGGGCTTCAGGAATAGGTTGAAAAAACTCAGTAACAATACCACCACAACCAGCGTCGTGAAATCGGCATAGCCGATGCCCGGCACGATGTGCGCCGCCAAGGCCACGCCCAATGCCAGCACCCCCCACCGAACAAGCAAATTGCCCAACGAATGATTCATCCGCACCAGTTTTTGCCTCTCCCCGCCATCGAGCAATGAAAATTCTCGTCCTCCAGGACTATCTGCGCAGCGGCGGCACCGAGCGCCAGTCGATCTTCCTGACGCGCGCTTTCGCATCCGCCGGCCTCGAAACCGTTTTGCTCACCTTCCGCCCCGGCGGCGCGCTGTCCACCCGGCTCGGCGATGTCGCCCATCGCTCGCTCCAGCCTTTTGATTGTCACCTCGACTGGTTCGCGCCCGGTCTCGCGCGCGCCATTCGCATCCTTTCGCCCGATGGCATCCTTTGCATGGGCCGGATGGCCAATTGCTATGCGGGCAGCATCCAGAAAAAATTCCCCCACATCGGCGTCATTGGCACCATGCGCACAGGAAAACCCCTGCCTCGGCTCTACCGCCGTTCGCTGCATCATGTCTGGCATGTCGTTGCCAACAGCCACGATGCCAAATCCATCCTCTCTGCGCGCTATGGCGTCGCCCAGGAAAGAATCAGCGTCATTCACAACTCCATCGTGTTTCCACCCGCTGCGTTGTTGAAACGCAATGAGGCCCTCCGCGCCAAACTGGATGCCGGGCCCACAACCGTTGTCTTCCTCAATGTCGCCATGTTCCGCCTGGAAAAAAACCAACGCGACCTCATCGAAATTGCCGCAAGGCTCCCGCTCGGGGTGAAATGGCAGCTCTGGTTTGTGGGCGACGGGCCGGAGCGCGCCGCCTGCGAGCGACTGGTCGCCCAAAAACACCTCGGCAGCCGCATAAAATTCCTCGGCTTCCACCCCGATCCCACGACGTACTACGCGGCCGCGGACCTGGCTGCGCTCACCTCGCTCAGCGAGTCGTTGCCGAATTTTCTCATTGAGGCTCATGCCCACGGGCTGATGTCCGTCGCCTACGATGTCGGCGGGGTCAGTGAAACCGGCGGGGCGGTGGTGCCGGCGGGCAACCGGGACGCCTTTCTCGCCCGCCTGCAACCGCTGCTCTTCGATCCCGCGCTGCGCGCCAGCGAGGCCGCCGCGGCCCAAGCCCGCGTGAGGGAAAACTTCGATCCCCAACGCCAGTTCCAGGCCTACCTCGATCTCTTCTTATGCCTGGTCCAGCCGGCGCAATGAGCCAATATTTGGCGCGGCCGCGCCCTACCTTTGCGCTACCGAGCCGCACTGCTGACCGCAGAAAAGAATCCATTGCGCAGTTGAAGTTTCGCGCGGGCTGCGCTTCGTGAGAACCGTGGTTAAGACCCGTCCTGCCGTTCCCGCGCCCGAATGCATCCGCCTGCGCGGCGTCCGCCAGAACAACCTCAAGGGTTTCGACCTCGATCTTCCCCTCGGCCAGTACATCGTCGTCACCGGACTGAGCGGCGCCGGCAAAAGCTCGCTGGTTTTCGATACGCTCCACGCCGAGGGCCAGCGCCGCTATGTCGAGACGTTCAGCGCCTACACGCGGCAGTTCCTCGACCTGCTCGACAAGCCAAAGGTCGATTCCATCGAGAACATCCGCCCGTCCATCGCCATCCGCCAGACCAACACGGTAAAAACCTCGCGCTCCACCGTCGGCACGATGACCGAGTTGTGCGACTTTTTTAAAGTCTGGTTCAGCCATGTCGCGGAGTGCTTCGATCCGGCAACGGGCGAAAAAGTCGAGGACGACAATCCGCAAACCATCTGGGCCAAGGCCGCCACGGCCACGGCCGGCGCAACCGTGATCGTCGCCTTTGAAATCAAGAAACCTGAAAGCATCTCCTGGCCTGAGATCTTAAAGAATCTCAAAATCCAAAGTTACGTCCGCGTGCTCGTCCCCACCGACTCCGGCGCGCTCGCCACCCACCGCGTGGACGACCTGCTGGCCGACGCGGCGCCGTTGAAAGGCGCCGCTCACATATTCGTTGCGCAGGATCGCATCGCCCTTACGCCCAAAAATAAAAGCCGGTTTCTCGAGGCCGCGGAAGCCGCGCTCCACTTCGGGCAGGGTCAGGTGCGCCTCTTTGCCGCCAACCCTGCCGGACTCGCCGCCGCCGACACTCTGGCCGAATGTGGACATTATTCGCGCGGCCTGCACTCGCCCAAAACCGGCCGCTCCTTCCGCCCGGCTATGCCGGCGCTGTTTTCCTTCAACTCCCCGCTCGGCGCCTGCCCCAAGTGCCGCGGCTTTGGCCGCGTGATCGAAATCGACTACCGCCTCGCCATTCCCGACCAGTCGCTCTCCATCAACGACGGCGCAATCAGATGCTGGGAGGGCGACATTTACGGCGAATCGAAGCGTGACCTGATTGCTTTCGCGAAAAAGAAAAAAATCCCGGCCAACATCCCCTTCGCCGAGCTCACGCCTGGGCAGAAAGCCTACGTCATCGACGGCGAACCCGGCTATGGTGAAAACGGCCGGGAGTGGCCCACTGCATGGTACGGCCTCAAGGGATTTTTCCGCTGGCTCGAATCGAAGACCTACAAAATGCATGTACGCGTCTTCCTCTCGCGCTACCGAACCTATAACCCCTGCCCTGACTGCGGCAGCACCCGCCTCCAGCCCGAGGCACTTTGCTGGAAATGGCACGGCCACACGCTGCCCGGGCTTTATCAACTTCCCGTCAGTGAACTGCTCGCGCTGATTTCCCAATCCGCAGCGCTCGACCCAAAATCCGTCGTCGAGGCGCATTCGGCCAAACTCGCACACGATTCCATCCTGACCCGCCTGAGTTATCTTGAACAAGTCGGCCTCGGTTATCTCACGCTCGACCGCAGTTCGCGCACGCTCAGCGGCGGCGAGGTCGAACGCGTCAATCTCACCAGTTGCCTCGGCACTTCGCTCCGGGATACGCTCTTTGTCCTCGACGAGCCCAGCGTCGGACTGCATCCGCGCGACATCGACCGCCTCATCGGCATCATCCGCTCGCTTACCAATGCGGGCAACACCGTCGTTGTCGTCGAGCATGACGAGGCAATGATCCGCGCCGCCGACCATGTGGTCGAGATCGGCCCCGGGCCCGGCAGCCATGGCGGACACCTCGTTTTCCAAGGTACCGTCGCTGAACTGCCCGCCGCGCCACAAAGCATCACCGGCGCCTATTTCTCCGGGCGCGAAAGCATCGGGCTCCCCGCGCAGCGCCGGCCGGTAGTTTGTCAGCTATCCAATTTTGTGGGCGGGGTGCCCTCACCCCGCATGGCGGACGAGGGCGTCCGCCCCACATCTGGATCCTTCGCTTCGCCCAGGATGACAGAAAAAAACCTGCAATGGCTTCGCTTCACCCACGCGACGAAGCACAACCTGCAAAAGCTTTCCTTCCGTCTGCCGCTCCAGCGCCTTGTCTGCCTCAGCGGGGTCAGCGGATCCGGAAAATCCACCCTCCTCGACAACGTCATTTACCAAGGCCTGCTCACCCAGCGGCACCAGCTCACCGACGATCCCGCTGTCATCGAAAAAATCGAGGGCGACCGCGCGTTTTCTGAAATTGTGCTCGTGGACCAATCGCCGCTTTCACGCACTCCTCGCTCCAACCCCGCGCTCTACACCGAGGCGTGGGTCCTCATCCGTGAGCTCTTTGCCGATACGCCCGCCGCACTAGCCGCCGGTTTCAGTCCGTCGAGTTTTTCGTTTAACAGCGGCGATGGCCGCTGCGACCACTGCCAGGGCCTCGGCTACGAACGCGTCGAGATGCAGTTTCTCTCCGATGTGTTTGTGCCCTGCCCCATCTGCGAAGGCAGCCGCTTCAAGCCCGAAGTCCTCGCCATCACTTGGAATGGCAAGACGGTCGCCGACCTTCTCGCCACGAGTATCAGCGACGCTCTGCCTCTTTTCGCCGATCACCAAAAAATCCGGCAACGGCTCGCCGCCCTCGTCGAAGTCGGCCTCGGCTATCTCACCCTCGGCCAGCCGCTCAACACGCTCAGCGGCGGCGAAGCCCAGCGGTTGAAGCTCGTTAAATACCTTGGTTCCAGGTTCCAGGTTCAAGGTTCAAGGTCGGGACCGGACACGGATGACGGTGAAACTCCAGCGGAAAACCTTGAACCGGGAACAGGGACCCTTGAACCGCGGCCGGAGGCCGCGCTGCTGCTGCTGGACGAACCCACCACCGGACTCCACCGCCACGACGTGAAGCGCCTGCTTGGCGTGTTGAACGCGCTGGTCGAACGCGGACACAGCGTCTTCGTCATCGAGCACAACCTCGACGTGCTAAAGTCCGCCGACTGGATTTTGGAAATCGGCCCCGAAGCCGGCGCCGCCGGCGGCCGCATCGTGGCCGAGGGCACGCCCGAAGGCATCGCCGCCGCCGAAACTGCCACCTCGCCTTTTCTCCGAGCTGTGCTCGGAGAAAGTTCAAGGTTCCCCGTTCAAGGTTCAAGGTTGTTGGCCGCCGAAGATGCGGCTTCCTGCGAAGCAAACTTTGAACCGGGAACTTTGAACCGGGAACTTTCGATTATCGGCGCGCGCGAAAACAACTTGCAGGATCTTTCGCTCACCATTCCGCACCGCCAGCTCACCGTCGTGACCGGCGTTTCCGGCTCGGGCAAATCCACCCTCGCATTCGACATCGTTTTTGCCGAGGGCCAGCGCCGGTTCATGGAGTCGATGTCACCCTACGCGCGACAGTTTGTGGAACAGCTCCCGCGCCCGGCCATCGACCGCCTGACCGGCATCCCGCCGACCGTCGCCATCGAGCAGCGCGTCACGCGCGGTTCGCGCAAGTCCACCGTCGCCACCATCACCGAGGTCGCGCAATACCTGCGCCTGCTCTACGCCCGCCTGGGCGTGCAGCATCACCCCGACACGGACCGGCCGGTCACGCCACTCTCGCCCGGCCAGCTCAAAAAACTTCTCGCCCGCCTGCTCGCCTCTCCGCAGGCCCGCCGCGCCAAGCACCTTTATCTTTGTGCTCCGCTCATCCGCGGACGCAAAGGCCACCACCAGCCCATCGCCACCTGGATGGCCAAACAGGGTTACGAGCTCATGCGCGCGGATGGCCGGCTCCTGCGCACGGAAGATTTTCAGAAACTCGACCGTTACAAGGAGCACGACATCGAAGTCGTCGTGGCGGACCTTAAAAGTTCACAGTTCCAGGTTCAAGGTTCAAAGTCCGGCCGCCTAACCTTGAACAGGGAACCTGGAACCTTGAACTCGCCGGCGGACGCGCTGACGCGGGCGCTGGCGATCGGCAAGGGTTCCTGCTTCGTGCTGCTCCCAAATGGCAACACGCTCTCGTGGTTCTCCACCACGCGCACCGACATCGAGACCGGCGAGTCCTTCCCCGAGCCAGACCCGAAACATTTCTCCTTCAACTCGCCCAAAGGCTGGTGCCCCGCCTGCCGCGGCCACGGTCGCATTTTTCCGTGGATGCTCGAACCGAAAGATGAAGACGACGAAGACCCCGCGGCGCAGTTGCGCGTCTTCGGCATTGAATCAGGCGACGACGTCGCGGAAGACGGCACGCCCTGTCCCCAATGCCACGGCGAACGCCTCAACCGCGCCGCCCGCGCCGTGAAACTGCACTTTCGCGGCAGGCGCCCCCCGCTCTCGCTGCCGGCGCTGCTGCGCTGCACGCCCGCCCAGCTTCTCGCGCACCTGCGCGCCCTCCAGCTAGATGCGCGCGGCCGGCTCATCACCCAGGACATCGTCCCGCAGATCGGGGAACGCCTGCGTTTTCTTGACCATGTCGGGCTCGGCTATCTCGCGCTCGACCGACCGACCGGGACGCTTTCCGGCGGCGAAGCCCAGCGCATCCGCCTCGCCGCGCAGCTTGGCACCAACCTCGCCGGCGTCCTCTACGTGCTCGACGAACCCAGCATCGGCCTGCACGCGCGCGACAACGACCGCCTGATCGACACGCTCGAAACGCTCCGCGACAAGGGCAACACCCTCCTCGTCGTCGAACACGATGACGAACTCATGCAACGCGCCGACCACATCATCGACCTCGGCCCGGGCGCGGGCGTGCATGGCGGCCGGCTCCTGGCCAGCGGCACACCCGCCGATCTCAAAAAAATCCCCTCCTCGCTCACCGGCCTCTACCTCGAACACGGCATTCAACATCCGCTGCGGGGCGCTTATCGGCCCGTTGTAGCCGGGGTCGGCGACCCCGGCATGCCCGCCATAGCTTTAGCGAAGGCGGGCCACAGCCGCAGCTGGCTCGAATTCACCGGCGTCGGTTTTCGAAACCTGAAGAATATCGACCTGCGCCTCCCACTTGGCCGGCTCGTCATGGTCGCCGGCCCCAGCGGGGCCGGCAAATCGACTTTATTCCGCGACCTGCTCCATCCCGCCGTCGCGCACGCGATCAAGGCCAAAAAATCAAAGCTTACCGGCCGGGAATTTGTGAAAGTCACCAGATTTTCGAACGACGATTCCTCGTCATCCGCCTTCGCTAAGGCTACGGCGGACAAGTTCGTCATTCGCCATTCTTCATTTGCCACTAATCGCCCGTCATTGCCGTTTGCGGAACTGCGCGGCGCGGACGGCTTTCGTTCCGTCATCGAAGTGGACCAGGCGCCCATCGGCAAAACCCCGCGCTCCACGCCCGCCACCTACCTCGGCATCTTCGACCTTATCCGGCAGTTTTTTGCCACGCTGCCCGAAGCCCGCATGCGCGGCTACACGGCCTCGCGCTTTTCGTTCAACACCACCGGAGGCCGTTGCGAGACGTGCCAGGGCGCGGGCCGCATCAAATTGGAAATGGCCTTCATGCCCGATGCCTTCCTGCCATGCGACGCCTGCGGCGGCCTGCGCTACGGCCCGGAACTCGCCGACATCGCCTGGAAAGGAAAAACCATCGGCCAGGTGCTCCAGCTCACCTTCGAGGAGGCGGCGCAGTTTTTTGGTTTTCACGCACGGCTCGGCGAAGTCTGCCGGCTGATGGTCGATTGCGGCCTCGGCTACCTCACGCTCGGGCAAAGCTCGCCCACCCTGAGCGGCGGCGAAGCGCAACGGCTCAAGCTCGTGACCGAGCTCGCCCACGGCCTGCAAAGTTTCAAGGAGCGCAGCCGCGGCATCCAGCCCCGCAATCTTTATTTGCTCGAGGAGCCCACCATCGGCCTGCACTTGAGCGACTGCGAAAAACTCATCCGCGTGCTCCACTCGCTCGTCGACCAGGGCCACACCGTGGTGGTCATCGAGCACCATCTCGACCTGCTCGCCGAGGCCGATTGGATCGTCGAGCTCGGCCCGGGCGGCGGTCCCGACGGTGGCGAGCTGATTTACCAAGGCCCCGTGGCCGGTTTGCTCAAAACCAAGCGCAGTCCCACGGCACCTTATCTGCGCGCAAAAGCGCGAAAAGAAAAACACCCACGCCTCAGCTGACCGCTGCGGTCAATTGATCGTGCACCATCACGGCTTCCTGCACCACCTGCAGGAATTCCGTCATTGAGATGGGCTTGAGGAGGTACCGGAAAAGCGCCGCCTCATTCACGCTGCGCAGGAGCATTTCCGGCTTCATGTAGCCCGTTACCAGGATGCGCTGCATGTGCGGATAATCCTCGCGCGATCGCACGAGGAAACTCATGCCATTGCCCCCCGGCATGATGTGGTCGGCCACCACGACCTTGAAGGCTTTGCGGTGCAATAAAAATTCCGCCTCGCGGGCCGAGGTTGCCGTCGCCACCTCAAAATGTGGCTCAAGCGCGGCGGCATAGACATTCAAAAGCGAAACTTCGTCATCAACCACCAACACGGATGATTTGGCTGCCGGCTTGTCGAACAGGTTCCTGGCTGGCATGATGGTAGAATGAGCAAATAGGCCGGTTTGGCAAACCGAAAGCCTCGGGATGAAAATAAGATGCAATTCACTTTGCAGGTGCAAATCAATTTACTTTAATCATGGTCAAAGCGATGGATTCGTCTGAGCTGCAGATTGCCCTGCGAGCGGGTTCGCTCGCTGATTTGCCGCGTGCTGCATTTACGGCTGAAATTTTCCTTGCGCCCAATGCAGCCGGCAACACCCCTCTCCACGCCGCGGCCCGGGCCGGACTCCTGCCACAACTTCCGCGCGAGCTCATCACCGCCCAGGCCCTCATGGTCAAAAACCACGCCGGCTACACTCCTTTCCATCATGCCGCCATCGCCGGCCATCTCGACCAGATCCCCGGAAATTTGCTCACGGCCGAGGCCCTGCTCACGCGGAGCAAGGCCGGCTACACGGTCTTCCACATCGCCGCCGACTATGGGTGTCTCGGCCAGATTCCAGCCGGACTCCTCACCCCCGAAGTCACCCGCCTCAAAACCGACCTTGGCAACACGCTCCTCCACGAGGCTGGCGAATTCGGCACGGTTCACCTCTTTCCCCGGGAACTTATCACCGATGAATTGCTGGCGGAGAAAAATATCAGCGGCGAGACCGTCTTTCACGTGGCTGCGCTCAACGGCCACCTCAGCCAATTTCCGACCGAGCTGTTGACCGCCGGGCGCTTGGTTGAAAAAACCGTGGCGGGCGATACGGTCCTTCACGCCGCTGCACTGGGTGGCTACCTCGAACAAATCCCGCCCGCCTTCCTGACCCGCGACCGGCTCGTCCTCATCAGCAAATCCAGCTACACCACCATCCACGCTGCGGCCGAGACCGGCCAGCTTCACAAAATTCCCCGCGACCAGCTCACGTCCGACCTGCTTCTCACCCGCACGGCCTACGGCGACACTCCCCTCCACGCCGCCGCCTACGAAGGCCACCTCAGCCAGGTGCCCCTGCACATCCTTACCGCCAAAAATCTCACCGTGCGCAATTACGACGGCATCACTCCGCTGCAAACCGCCATCGATCGCGGCTTTATTGCGCAAATTCCCGAGCTGCTGCGCCCCCAACCGCCCGGCGTGCTGAAGAAATTTTTCAAGAGGCTCGGCAACACGCGGCTGTGAGGCGGCGCGCAGGCGCGCCGTGTGATTGGCATTTGGCAGTTAGTAGTTGGTGATTGTCATTCATCACGGAGCCTTCTGTACGTTTTATACACGCCTCGTTTGCCAACCGGCCGAGTGTTTTCATAGGCGAAACCAACCACCAAATACTAACGACCAACTGCTAAGTTCGGACTGCCAATTACCAACTGCTCGATCTGCCCACCGCCATTTTCCGCTTCCCCCTTGCGGGTCAGGCCGCTTCACTCAACTTTCTCTATTTTTCCATGAACACGACCATCACCGCCCTCACTGCCCGCGAAATCCTTGATTCGCGCGGAAACCCGACCATCGAAGTCGATGTCCAACTCGCCTGCGGCGCCCTCGGCCGCGCTGCCGTCCCGTCCGGTGCCTCCACCGGCGAACACGAAGCGCTCGAACTGCGCGACGGCGACAAAAAACGCTACCTCGGCAAAGGCGTGCAGAAAGCCGTGGCCAACGTAAAAGGCAAAATCGCCCCCGTCCTCTTCGGCTTCGACGCGCTCGACCAGGTCGGCGTAGACCGCGCCATGATCAAGCTCGACGGCACGAAGACCAAGTCCAAGCTCGGCGCGAACGCCATCCTCGGCGTCTCGCTCGCCACGGCCAAGGCCGCCGCCGCCGCTCTCGGCCAGCCCCTCTACAAATACCTCGGCGGCCCCAACGCCAAGGTTCTCCCCGTGCCCATGATGAACATCATGAACGGCGGCGCCCACTCCGACGCCCCCATCGACTTCCAGGAATTCATGATCATGCCCATCGGCGCGAAATCATTTGCCGAGGCCCTGCGCATGGGCGCCGAGGTGTTTCACTCGCTCAAGAAGGCCTTGAAAGAAAAAGGCCTCAGCACCGCCGTCGGCGACGAAGGCGGCTTTGCGCCCAAACTGGCCTCGGCCACCGCCGCGCTCGACATCATCGCCCTCGCCGTGAAAAACGCGGGCTACAAACTCGGCAAGGACATCGCCCTCGCCCTCGACGTCGCCGCCTCCGAATTCTACGACAAGGACAAGAAGCGCTACGTCTTCAAGAAATCCGACGGCCGCGTGCTCACCGGCGAACAGATGGTCGCGTTCTACAAGGACCTCACGGACAAGTACCCGATCATCTCCATCGAGGACGGCTGCGCCGAAAACGACTGGGACACCTGGAAGAAACTCACCGACGCGCTCGGCGACAACATCCAGCTCGTCGGCGACGACCTCTTCGTCACCAACACCGAGTTTCTCAAGCGCGGCATCGACACCGGCACCGCCAACTCGATTCTCGTCAAGGTCAACCAGATCGGTTCGCTCACCGAGACGCTCGACGCCGTCGAGATGGCCAAGGAAGCCGGCTACACCGCCGTCATCTCGCACCGCTCCGGCGAGACCGAGGATGTGACCATCGCCGACATCGCCGTCGCCACCAACGCCGGCCAGATCAAGACCGGCTCGCTCTGCCGCACCGACCGCGTGGCCAAATACAACCAGCTCCTCCGCATCGAGGAAGAACTCGGCGCCAGCGCCATCTACGGCGGGAAAATGTAAGCTGCTGATAAAGGTAGGGCGCGCCGCCCACGGCCGGACCGCAAGTCCGGCCTTTTTTATGCCCGCATCGAGCGGCAAGCATCCGGCTTTCTATGGTTATTCTGAGCAAGTGAAATACGTGGAGGGTTCGGTGGTAGGGCGAGGCGTCCCCGACGAGCCGGAAAAACGGCTCGCCCGGAGGTCTCGCCTTACCAAAATCCAGAATGACCGGGATGTCCGGGCTTCTGAAACCACTGCCTCGCCGCCATAAATTGCCATCGACAATCCCGTCGAGTCCCAAAACATGGATGTTTCCATGGGACAACTTGAACACCTCTTTGCGCAAAACCGCGCCTGGGCTGACGCCATTCGGGCGCGGGACCCCGAGTTTTTCCTGAAACTCTCACGGCAGCAATCGCCCGAGTATTTGTGGATCGGATGCTCCGACAGCCGGGTGCCGGCGAATGAGATTGTGAACCTTCTCCCCGGCGAACTGTTCGTCCACCGGAACATCGCGAACGTGGTCGTACACACGGACCTTAACTGTCTTTCCGTGATGCAGTTCGCCGTCGATGTGCTGAAGGTGAAACATGTCATCGTGTGCGGGCATTATGGCTGCAGCGGCGTGCGCGCTGCGCTGCGCTGCGACCGGATCGGGCTGGCCGACAACTGGCTTCGCCACGTGCAGGACGTCTCGGAAAAGCACAAGACCTGCGTGCACGCCGTTCGCGGAGACCAGCTCCGGACCAATCGTTTGTGCGAGCTGAATGTGATCGAGCAGGTCAGCAATGTTTGCCAGACCACGATTGTCCGCGACGCTTGGGACAGGAAACAACCCCTGACGGTGCACGGCTGGATTTACGGCCTCAAAGACGGGCTGATCCGGAACCTTGGCTTGGCTATTTCATCCGCGGAAGAATTCGAACCACAATACAGCGCCGCACTGGCGGCCATCGAATCGGGCGAGCCATTCACGGCGCCAATGTAGCCGGCAGGCTGGAGGACGAAGTCGACAGCCTGCTAAGCCTTGCCGCAAAGGCGTTCCAACATTGCAGCCACGTCCTCTTTGGCGAACGGTTTGGTCAACGTGTCATCCGCACCCAACAGCTTGGCCGCCTTGAGATAGTTTCTCGTGCCGACCCAGCCGCCACCCGACATCGCGATGATTTTCACCACAGGGTGAATTCGCCTGAACTCCCGGATGGTCTCGATCCCATCCGTGTCTGGCATGATGAGATCCGTCAGCACCGCATCCGCCGGACAAATCTCATACACTTGCACGGCCTCTTTGCCGTTGCGCGCCTCCATGACTTCGTAGCCCATGTCCGTCAATGTCTGGCACATCATTTTTCGGAAGGCATCATCGTCGTCAACGACCAGGATTCGTAGCATAAGTCACCTTGTTTGGGTTTCGTTCATGGCGGGTCAGACAGCTGCACCAAGCACATGCACGGGATGCGCTTGGGCAGCAATTAGACCGCGGCATCGTCGCACGAATACTCGCAGTGGTCAAGGTTGCTAGCATGGGCGATTAATCTGGGACGGCCGTGCCATGCGTCTTGTCCTTCCATAGCCTTGGCGAAAAAGGAAGCTTTAGCGGAGCGCTCTGCGCGCTACAAAGGGCATGCATCGCATCGCGATGCATGGCGCGGTGGGCGAGACTCGAACTCGCGACCGACGGATTAGAAATCCGTTGCTCTATCCTGCTGAGCTACCACCGCTTTTACCAAACAACCCAGTTAACGTCCGCGGAGCCCGCTCTCAAGGGCAAAGCAAAGCGGTACGCAAAGCATCAGGTAACAAGTACCAAGAATTTCCGAGGTGGCGGCCAAGCCACAGACTTTCTTGGCACTTGCTACCTGATTACTTGTTACTTCTGAAACAACCCTTGACTTGCTTTGGGGCAATTCTACGTTCGCCCCTCTTGCCCATTCGGGGTGGTAGCTCAGCTGGTTAGAGCGTCTGCCTGTCACGCAGAAGGTCGCGGGTTCGAGTCCCGTCCATCCCGCCAGTTTTAGAACCCGCTTTTCTGCAATGAAAAGCGGGCTTTTTTGTTTTTAAAATCGGATTAGTGGCAACGAGAGTGGCAACACGGTCATCCTTGTTGCTGCTTGTTTTTAGATGCGCATGGGCGGACTTACGACAGACCAACTCGCATTTACTTGCGCGGATTTGCTCATACAAATTACCCTCGACCTGTGCCGATCTCAAATTCCTGCCTGCCCCAAATCGCGACCGCTAACCTCACATGACACCCATAAGCCACGTGGAGGCGGCTCTGGCCCGATTCCTTGCCGATCCCCAACCCGGCGTTATCGCTGTTAAGGGCGATTGGGGTGTCGGCAAAACTTACATCTGGCAACATTTCATTGCGCGACAGAAAAAGGTAAAGGGCTACGCCGGTTATTCCTATGCTTCTTTATTTGGGATTTCCAGCCTCGAGGATTTACGCCTCGCGCTCTTCACAAATCAGGCATCAATTGGCTCACCGTTGCGCTCCGCGGATAACTTTCTTCGCCGAGGCAGCGCGGCCTTGGTGCGTTATTGTAAGCCGGCCGGTCTCCAGAACACCGAGCTCTTGGCTCACGTTTTCGAGGACAAAGCCCTTAGGGATATCGTCATCTGCCTGGATGACCTCGAACGAAAAGAATCTACGATCACCACGTCGGCCTTGCTCGGCTTTATCACAAGCCTGCGCGACGAACGCCGCTGCAAGGTTGTCCTTCTCTATAACGAGTCAAAGACGAAACGCCTGCCGGAATTCTCCTCCGCCATCGCTGAATACCGCGAAAAGGTGATCGACCACGAAGTGCTGCTGCATCCGACAGTTGCGGAGTGCTACGCCCTCATCTTTTCGGACGGGCACTATGGCGATCTTGGGCCCGCCTTGCAAGGTGCCACCGCCAATGCGGCCGGCGACGCCCGCTCGCTCCTCCAGATTCTGGAGGCCGCCAAGGTCGCCAACATCCGTCTCATACGCAAGGTGCGGCAGGCACTGGATTACTTCGCACCGCAAATTGCGCACACCTACCCCAAGCACTGGCCGCTTTTTGCGCGCCAAATCGTCAAACTCTGTTGCTTGCATTTTCTTCATGCACAGGAATTTGCGGTCGAAGAGGTGGCGGATAAAACGAAGTGGATCGCAATGTTCATAAACATGAAGAAGCAGGGCGCGGAACATGATCGGCACCGCGCCATGTACGCCGTCGTGGACCGGATTGGTTACAGCGCGACAAAAATCGACCAAATCGTGATTGATTTTTTTCGGGCAGGCTTTGTGGAATGGGATGCCTATAAGGCCATTCTTGAAGAGATGGAAGCCGACCACCGCCGGACAGAGCTGGCGGCCTCCTCTCATGCAACCTGGGACAAACTCTGGGACAATTTCCAGGCACCCGCAGACGAAGTTCTGGCCGGTCTACGAAGCTTCCTCGAAGCCAATGCCGGAAAATTGAGCCTGAATGAAGTCGCCCAGTTGGTTATGTTTTTGGGCGAGTATTCGCCGCGCGTGTCAGACAAAAAGATACTGGACGAGAAAATTGCGGCGTTCGTGACGAGTGCGCGGAACAATAACTCCCTCGACTTTGATCTCATCTCGATGGACCCTAAAGTTGCTGCTCAGGTGCAGAAAGAGATCGCAAAAAACGTGGAAGCCAAGCCGATCATGGAGGTAGTGAACCAAATGACGGCACCCGGCGGATGGAATCCATCAGATGTCAGGTCGTTGGACGGGTACACCCGTGACGATTTCCTTACGTGGCTGAAATCCGAATCGAGCTTGGGCCTCTTGTCTAAGCTGGCCGAGTTCCGTACCCGTCTCGGCGGGGACGCCGCCGGCCAGGGCGTGCTCAAGAGATTGGATTGGGCGCTCCGGAAAATGGAGAAGCGGTCGAGACTCGATGCGCGCAGGGTCCATATCGGCGCCAAATTACCCAAGCCATCGCGTGCAAAACGTACTGAGCGATCCGAACAGATCATCCCCGCTAATTGAAGTTCAAGGTTGTCCGTCACTTTGGAACCAAGCAGGCTGTGCGGTCAAAATGAACGAGGCAAACAATGGCGGCCCGCCCAAAAGGTTGAAATTTGCCATAAAGGAGATTTTCCTTATGTCCATTATTGCCGCCGTGAACCGTGACAACACGGGTCAACCCATGACAGATAACGACACCCACAACTGGCGCGATGAACATGGTTCAATTCCTCCTTTATCAGTGAACGAATAATCTGAGGAATTTCGCTGTCATGCCAAGTACGCCCATCCCGATATTGAACCACAAGGCGATCAAAGTAGCGCGAGTGGGCCACCGAATGGCCGCGTGGACAACTGCCGAGTAAATTAAAGCGAAAACAACAATCAGAACCAAGCCCACTGCGTGGTAAGCATCTTTGAAATTGATCGTGCCATGAATAATAGCTGGCGTCAGCCAAGCAATCGCGAGTGACTGAAAGATCAGGAACAATGGCGGTGTGCTAAATGCGAAGACGAGACGCGGAACGCGAATCTCTTCCCTTAGTTTCTTCTGATTACGCCAAAAAACAAGAAATCCGAGGCCGCCGAGAGCGCCAAAGACGACGAAGAGGAGTGCCTCTCCAAGGTACAGCAGCCCTCGTGGTTCAAAATAATTCAGAACTGGATCAGACACGGCGCTCAGAAGAAAGATGCCACCCATCATCCCACCAGCGACGAGTAGTCCGTCCGCCACGCTCGGCATTCCATCTTTAATGCGCCAGAGGGTCATTTATTATCATGTTCAACGCATGACCAGCCAAAGTATGCCCATCACCGCGAGAAGAATCGCGAGGAATAGGGCACCATCAAGCCATATGCTCCCTGTGATCGGTTTCGCGCCATCGGCCCAGACTTCGCTCCAACTCTTTCCTTCTTTTTTTTGGGTGACAATTCTAGTGACCACGTAGCCCGCGAGCCCGAAAATCCTGTAGGCCGGGAATAACAAGCCTGAGATTGCAAGCGCCACCAACGCACGGAGCTTGGAAGGGCTGGTTTCGCTGGACACCGCGGGTTTCATATTCGGGCCTGACGTTAGGATATGCCCCGCGCGAGGACAAGCTTGGCGCAAACAGGCCCGGACACTGTCCTGGCCATTGACTGCGGATACACTTCGCGTAAGTCTCAAAACCACCATGGCCCTAAAATACGCAAAACCGGAGTTAATCGCTCTCAAAGGGCATCCAGAATACACTGAGAAGTGGCTGCAAGACATCATCGCTGAAGACCCCTCAGTACTTGGACTTGGCGACGTTGAACTGATCGAGCGAGAGCGGCGTCAAGAAAAAGCTGGCCGCTTGGACTTGATGATGTACGACCGCGATGAAAATTGCCGATTTGAAGTCGAGTTAATGCTCGGTCCGACCGATGAAAGTCACATTATCCGCTGCATCGAGTATTGGGACATCGAACGCCGACGCTATCCTGGCTACGATCACTGTGCCGTGATTGTCGCAGAAGACATAACGGGCCGTTTCCTGAATGTGCTTAGCCTGTTTTCTGGA
>DATMNP010000011.1:0-4189 GCA_035568935.1 Opitutaceae bacterium
TACACCAGGTCGACATGCCGGCTGACAAGTTCGGTGAACGCTTCCTCCGAACGACCCTCCAGGTACCGGCGCAATAATTGGGCATCTTTCGTCATGCGGTTGGATTCAAATTCTCGAGCGCGTTTGAGGGTCTGTTCCATAATGATGCGAATCGTCGCTACATCGTCGCTACATGATACCGGTAGCTGTATGATAACTGATCGTTTTAAAAACGAACAAAAATCCATGCATTTTTCGAGCCACCGCGTTACCCATAGCCTGCTGCGCCCTCAGCGACGGACTATGCCAATTTGAAGACACACCCTAGATTGGCGTTGATAACACAAGTCTTGTCCGAGTTGAAATTCAGAAGCCAAAAAACCGGGAAATTTATCCATGGCTTCATGGTTTCTGAATTAATTCATCTCCGCGCCTTCGCGTTGGACTATTTCCGCACGAACAACTCCCAAATCAATACGGCGGCGGCGGTGGAGACATTGAGCGACTCCACCTTGCCGCTGCCGGGAATCGTCACCAGTCGCGTGCAGGCCGCGGCCACGTCCGATGCGAGCCCGTGTTCCTCGTTGCCAAGCACAAGCGCGATCGGATTTCTCCTGCCGTCTTTCACCTGCAGCTTTCCTCCCTTGGTCGCCGCGCCGACCACATCGTAGCCCGCCTCCACCAGGGCGCGGCAAAATTCGGCCGGATTTTTCACGCAAAAAGCATCCATGTGCTCCAGCCCGCCCTCGGCCACACGGTAAGCCGCGTCGCTGGGCAGCGCCGCCGATGGATGATCGGTCAGCACCAGTATGCGTACGCCAAAGAACGCCGCGGTGCGCGCGATCGCACCGAGGTTGTGCGCGTTGCCGATGCGATCAACCAGCAGGATGGGCTCGGATCGGGCCGCCCACGTGCGAAGATCCTGTTCCCGCGGCGAGTCCAGCACCGGCGCCTCGACCACCGCCACGATGCCACCGTGGTGCACCGAAGCGGCGATCTTTTCCAGCTCGGCTGGCTCCACACAGCGGTAAATCATTTTCCCCGCGGCTAGCGCCTTGCTCATCGCGCCAACCTTCCGCCCGGTCGCGTAGTCGAAATACAGCCGCCGGATCGACCCCGGCTCGCGCGCGAACCGCGCCTGCACCGCCGCCAACCCGCAAATCGTCAGTTCTTTTGGTTTCATGCCAAGCCGTAGTTGGTAATTGGTAATTGGTAATTGGTAACTCGTCATTCGCCATTCGTAATTCGTCATTGGTTTCAATGGGCGTTCACGGAGCCCACCACCGTAAACTCCTCCCGGTCGTGATAAAGATGCCGCACGCGGAAACTGTCCGCATGCACGACAAAAGACGAGCCCGGCGCGCGCAGTTCGGCCAGCAGAGCCATGGCATCGACGTGGCCGAACTTCAGGTTGATGACGAAGCGCCGGCACCAACGCCGCGCCAGCCACGGTTCCACAATGTGATTCAACACCTGGTGCGGTTCCTCAAGCAGATCGCAAAACAGCCAGTCGAAAACTTCGCCGGCCTTGGGCGCGAACTTAAATGCGTCCTCGCACCGGTGCTCGATTCGCGGATGCCCGAGTGCGCCGCCTTTCAGCGGGCCGTTGTCCACCGCAACGACCTGCGCGCCACGCTGGGCCGCGCTGTAACTCCAGCCGCCCGGCGCCGCGCCGAGATCGCACACCGTCTCGCCCGGCTGCGGCTCACGCCCGAGCACACCGTAGGCTTCCTCGACTTTCAGGAACGACCGCGACGGCGCGGCCTCGTCGTCGGCCATGCGGCGCTGTCCGCCCAGCCACGCCTCGCGCGCGACAAAGGCGCGGCCGAAATCGGAGAAAAACACGAACAGCCCGCGCGCCGGCCCCGCGCCGCGCGGAGTCCCGGCCACGGCGAGCTTCGCCACGCGCGAAAGTTTTTTCTTCAGCGTTTCGTGAAACGTCTTCTCCACGCCGCTGACGCGTCGCCCCAGGCCGACGATCTCCGCCGGACAGGCAAACACGCACGGCCAGGCGGACTCCACCCGCTCATCGCGCAGGCTTTTCATGAAAAAATCGGCGATCTGCTGCGCAAGCGCGTTGACCGACTCGCCGCGCACCTCCACCGGCTCGAGTAACACGGCATGGGCAAAAGCGAGATCCGGCGAATAGGGTTCCAACTTGGGCGTTGGATGTTGAATGTTGGATGTTGAATGTTCGGCGCGAAACGCCGCGGCCAGCACCCACCCCGGCCCACGCTCCACCTGTTCCGACTTGGGCGTTGGATGTTGAATGTTGAATGCTGAATGTTCGGCGCGCAGCGCCGCCACGCCCTCGAGTTCGAGCAGGTCTTCAAAGCCAGCTTGGCTGAGGGCGAGGATCACAGGCGATGGAGGTGGAATCCCCCGTCCACATCGAATACCGCGCCGGTTGAAAACGGAAACCGGTCTTCCGCGATGGCGCGCACCGCACGGCCAACGTCCTCGGGCTGGCCCCAGCGGCGGATGGGCGTGAGGCCCTGTTCGAGGATGAGCTTGTCGTACTTTTCCTTCGCTCCGCCGGTCATGTCGGTGGCAATCACGCCGGGGCGGATTTCGTAAACGTTGATGCCGTCCTGCGCGAGGCGGTCGGCGAAAAGTTTTGTCATCATCGCGAGCCCGGCCTTCACCACGCAATAATCGCCGCGGTTGATCGACGCCGTATAGGCCGAAATCGACGAGATGCTCACGATGCGTCCGCGGAAACCCTCGGCGTCGCGCTCCTGTTTCAACATCTGCTTCGCGATGAGCTGCGTCAGGAAATACGGTCCCTTCAAATTAATCGCGTAGAGCCGGTCGAAACTCTCCTCGCCCGCCTCAAGGATGTCCGCGCGCACGGTCGGCGCGACGCCGGCGTTGTTGACGAGCAGGTCAATGCGGCCGAATTTGGCCACCGTCTCCGCCACCATGCGTACGCGGTCGGCGGCCACCGCCACATCGCCCTGCACCGTGCAACCATCCCCGCCCGCCGCACGCACCAGCTCCAGCGACTCGGCCGCAGCCCCGGCATTGCCGAGGTAATTGATCGCCACGCGACAGCCGGCCCGGGCGAGCTCCACCACAATGCCGCGACCGATGCCGCGCGACGCACCAGTGACAAGGGCAAATTGGGCAGGCATCTGCCGACACAATACGAGCCAGGGCGGTTCCTCCAGCAAAAATCCGCCGAACCATCGGCGCAATGCGCTGTCCATCGCTAAACCCATGAAATCCGCCATTATATTTTTGCTCCTCGGTGGCATCCTCGGTGCCGCCGCACTGCACCTCTACACCCAGAGAGAGAACGAGGAAAACACCACCGCCAGCCAAGCCGCTGAAAAATCCTCGCCGGCCGATCCATCGCTGGCCGACAGGGCAAAGGACACCGCCAGCGACGTGAAGGACGCCATCAGCGAAAAACTCACGGAATGGCACCTCACTCCTGCCGATATTAAAGACGACCTCGCGAAAACGGGCCAGGTCGTGCGTACCAAGGCACAAGCCGTAGGCGAAAAAATTACCGACGCCCGCATCATCACCGTCATCAAGTCCAAATACGTCATCGACCGCGACCTCAGCGCCATCGCCATCAGCGTCGACTCGCAGGATGGCCAAGTCGCACTGGGCGGCACCGTCGCCTCGCCCGAACTCATCGGCAAAGCGGTTGTCCTCGCCCTCGACACCGACGGTGTGCGCGGCGTGACGTCGAAGATCACGGTCGCAACGAAGTGAGTAGTTGGCCGTTTCCAGTTAGTATTTGGTATCGGCTCAGCGTTCGGCGTTCACACGGGGCGAATCGCCCCCGTGTGCAGCCTCTTGACGCATCTGCCATACTGCGTCGGTTCGCATGCCATGAGCCGCCTCCGCCACACGCCGTCACTCTTAATCCGCTTCACCGCTGGTGCCGGTGTCGCGCTGGTGCTGCTGCTCAGTGTGCTGGCGGCATGCCCCGAGGCCCACGAGTGGATTCACGGCCACGATGAACACGCGGCGCATGGCGCCAACGCGACCGGCTCGCACCACCACGACGCCGATAATCCCGATGACGACGGATGCGTCGTCACGCTTTTTGCCCACGGCGTAATCACCGCAACGGTTTTTGCCGCGCTGGTCATTGCACTCTTCCGCTTGGTCGCCGTCGCCGCACGGCCGGGCGAGGCCCTCTGCCTGTCCGCGCCGCATTATTTGCTGCCGCCGTTGTGCGGCCCTCCGCAGA
>DATMNP010000012.1:0-7916 GCA_035568935.1 Opitutaceae bacterium
TGGTGGACTCTACTGGACTCGAACCAGCGACCTTTTCCATGTCAAGGAAACGCTCTAACCAACTGAGCTAAGAGTCCCCAAATGCGGGGTGGTCAGTGAGCACGAAGACCCCCGCGATGGGCAAGAAAAATTCGCGCGCTCCGAGCGCGCGAATTTTAATGACCAATGACGAATGGCGAATGACGAGTTAAAAACCACTGACCCTCTATTCCTGGCTTCCTGGGTTCCTTCTTAAATCATCTCCGTGCCTTTGCGTTAAAAAGATTGGACTGCTGGTCGTTTACCTCACACGGATGTCGACCACGGCCGAGCATCCGAGGCGCAGGCCGTCCCGGCATTGCGCGCGGCTGGCGTCGTCGAGCACGATTTTCACTGGTACGCGTTGAACCACTTTGTTGAAGTTTCCGGTCGCGTTGTCGGGCGGCAGGAGCGCGAACTGCGCGCCGCTGGCGGGAGCCAGGCTGTCGATCGTGCCGTGCAGCATCTGGCCGGGCAGCGAATCAATGGTGAATTCGACCGGCTGGCCGGCATGCATGCGCGCGATTTGGGTTTCCTTGAAATTGGCGACGATCCATGGGCTGGGTTCGGCGAGCGCGAAGAGCATCTGGCCGGATTTCACCTGGTCGCCGATTTCCACGGATTTGTTGCCGATGCGACCGTCGGCTGGCGCGGTGACGACCGTGTCCGCGAGCTGGCGCCGGGCATCGTGCAATTCCGCCTCGGCCGCGGCGTTGGCGGCATCGGCCGCCTCGATCTGCGCGCTGGCGGCCTGCTGCACGGCCTGGGCCGCGGTGAGGCTGGCCTTGGCGGCGTCGGCTGAGGCGCGGGTGACGGCCAGGGCGCTGTGGCTCTTGTCGAGTTCGGACTGGGTGACCACGCCGTTCTTGCCGTCGCCAAACATCACCTGGTTGCGCTCGTGATTGAGGCGGGCGAGTTCGAGCTGGGCGTCGATCTCGCCGATTTGCGCCTCGGCCTGGCTCACGCGGGCCTGGGCATCGGCCAGCGCCGCGGCGTCCTCGATCTTTTTCGCGTGGGCCTGGGCGACGTAAGCCTGGGCCTTTTCGACGGCGATCTCGTATTTGAGCGGATTCAGCCGCACCAGCACGTCGCCGGCTTTCACGAGCTGGTTGTCCGCGACCAGGACTTCCTTCACTTGTCCGTCGATTTGCGGGCTGACCTGGTGCAGGTGGCCGACGACGTAGGCGTCATCGGTTTCCTCGTAATGCCAGGCGTGCCAGCCGAAATCGGCGAGCCAGGCGGCGATGCCGAGGCCAAGGACGGCGATGATCAGGTTGCGGCCGAGTCGGCGCGGCGTGACGGCCATGACCTGGGTGGTGATGTCGCTTTCGCCGGGAGCGAGCGTGTTTTTGTTGATCGTGTTCGCGGCCGGAGCGGGTGGTGTATCGATGGAGCTCATGGGAAATTATGGTGCAATCAATGGGCGGCGGCAGTGACGCCGGTGGTGCGGCCTTTGCCGAGAAGGAGGAGCAGGGGCAGCGTGACAATGAAAGCCACGCCGACGTAGCGAAATACATCGGCGAAAGAAAGCAGCAGCGCCTGGGAATTCACGATGGTGTCGACCAGCTGGTAAGCCCGATGCTGTGCGATAACCGGATCGGCGCTGCGTTGCGCGAACGTGCCGCTGTAGAGCTGCAGCCGGGCGAGCGTCTCCGGCCGGTAGGCGGAGATTTTCTCCACGAGCCCGGCGCGGTGCACCGTTTCGCGGTGGGCGACGATCGTGGTGATGAGGGCGATGCCGATGCTGCTGCCGAGCTGGCGGGTGAGATTGTAGAAACCGGCGCCGGCGGTGACCTTGTTGCGCGGCAGGCTGCCGAGGGTGGCGAGGCTCAAGGGCAGGAACATGCAGACGCTGCCGATGGCGCGCAGCATTAGCGGCCAGAACAAAGAGTGAACGCCCGTATCGGGATTGATGCTCGAGAAGCCAAACGTCGCCGCCACCGTGGTGAGCGCACCGATGGCGATGAGCATGCGCGCATCGAATCGCCCGGAAAGTTTTCCCATCGCCATCATGGTGAGGGCCGAGGCAATGGCGGTGGGCATTTGCAAGAGGCCGCTTTGCATCGCGGTGAAATGCAGGTAGTCCTGCACAAAGACCGGCACGGCGAAAATGACCCCGTAAATGCCCATGCCGAGCACGAGCGAATACACGCTGCCCGCGGCGAGCGAGCGGTGCCGCAGCACCCGCAAATCCACCACCGGGTTGTCGATGGAAAGCTCGCGCCAGATGAAGAGCGCCAGCCCGATGGCGCTGCCGGCGGCCATGGCCACGATGAAATGCGAGCTGAACCAATCGTCGTCCTGTCCCTCCTCGAGGAAGGTTTGCAGGCAGGCGAGGCCCATGGTGAGCAGCCCGAGCCCTAGCCAGTCCACGCGCGTGCGAATAATCTCGTCCTCGCGGTCCGCAGGCAGGAAGGCCATTGCCATGAGCACGGCGATGATGCCCACCGGCAGGTTGATGAAAAAAATCCAGCGCCATCCGAGCGTGTCGGTCAGGTAGCCGCCGATCACCGGCCCAAAGGCGGGGCCGGCGATGACGCCGATGCCAAAAATCGCCTGCGCCATCGGTTGTTCGCTGCGTGGAAAAGTCTCGAATAAAATCGCCTGCGCCTTGGCCAGCAGTCCGCCGCCGGCCAGGCCTTGCAGCACGCGGGCGAAGACGAGGAAAGGCAGGTTGGGCGCGAGGCCGCACAGCACGGAGGCCACGGTGAAGCCGATGAGCGAAAACAACAGGTAGTTTTTCTTGCCGAAACGGTAGCCGAGCCATGCGGTCAGCGGGATGATCACGACGTTGGCGCAGGCGTAGCCGGTCGAGACCCAGCCGGCTTCGGACAAGGTGGCACCCAGGTTGCCCTGGATGTCGGGCAGGGCGACGTTGACGATGCTCGTGTCGATGACCTCGAGGATGGCGCCGAGCGAAGCGGTGATCGCGATGGCCCACTTGAGCGTGCCCTTGCGCGCGAGCGACGCCGCAAACGGCGACAGCCGGCTGAGATCCGACCCGTAAAGGGCTTGGGTCTGAGGCATGGCCATCAGGCGGCAGCGCCGCGGATGATGAGTTCGACCGCACTCTCGATATACTTTGCGGCAGGATACTCCGGTTTTATCACCTGGGCGGTCCGGCGAAGGACGCCGGTAAAAAGCATGCCGGTAAAAAGGTCGGCCAGGATGGTCGCGTCCATGTTGAGGCGCAGTTCACCGCGGGCCTTCGCGTCCTCCAGGTGCTGGATCAACCCCGCCCGCAGCGGGCGAAATAGGCCTTTCAATACCTGTTGCTCGCACCCGTGGTGACGCTGGATTTCACCGATAAAAGTGCGCACGAGCGGAAAGTTCTGCACCAGCACCCGCTCGTAGTGGCGGGCGTAAAGGACCAGATCGGCCCGCAAGTTGCCGGTAAAGTCCGGCAGCGCCGCCTGGGCGAGGGGATTGCGGTCGCCGAACGTCTCGCCGACCACGGCGGCCAGCAGGCGCTCCTTCGAGCGGAACAGGCGGAACAGCGTCACTTCATTGACGGTGGCCTCGCGGGCGATGGCGCGGGTGGTGGCTCCGTTCAGCCCGTCGCGGGCGAAAACCAGCGCGGCGGCGGCCAGCAGGCGCTGGCGGGCATCCGGGCGGGGGCTCTTTTTGGCCTTCGTTTGCATGTAAGTGATTGCTTGCATAAAACGCATCCCGCCGGAAAAGGCAAGTGCGGGATGCGAAAGTGCCAGGTAATAGGTGGCAAGTAACAAGAGAACAACGACCTGGAAAAATTCCAAATCCCAGGCTCCAAATCCCAAAAAATTCTCAAGGGCAGCGCGCGTCGCCAGGAGTTGGATTTTTAAGGTTTCTTTGGCGTTTGTGATTTGCGCGTATCAAGAGCCAAAAACCAATGCCCCAATTTCCAACCCTGTCTTCCTGATCGTCATTCCGCGGCAGCGAGGAATCTTGTTTGTAACGTATTATGTTACAAAGGGGATTTCTCACTGAGCTTGGAACGCGCTCCCTCGGTCTTGTCTGCGGGCCGGAGGGCAAAGTGTAACCTATTGGGTTACACTTTCGATTTGGGATGCCTGCTATGCACAGAACGAAAAATATTTCAGACTCTGTGCCCTTCGCGCCCTTCGGGTTAAAGGATTGGAAGATCCGACTGCTCGCTTGAACCCGGCCGGTCTTTTGTGCCCTTATGCGGGATGCTCCAATCCCTGCGCATCCGCAACCTCGCCTTGCTGGACGAGGTGTCGCTCGATTTCGAGCCGGGTTTCACCTCGGTCACGGGCGAGACGGGCGCGGGCAAGAGCATCCTGCTCGGCGCGCTCAGCCTGCTGGCGGGCGAGCGGGCGGAAAAAACCATCATCCGCCAGGGCGCGGCGGCGTGCGAGGTCGAGGCGGGTTTGTATTTTTCCGATGCCAAAAAGATTGACGCGCTGCTGGCCGAACTCGACCTGCCGCCGTGCGAGGACGGCGCGCTGCTGCTCAAGCGCAGCCTCCCACGAGACAAGGCGCCGAAGCTCACGGTCAACGGCGGGCTCGCCACGCTGGCGGCGTTGCAGCGCCTCGGCGAACACTGGATCGATTTTCACGGCCCGAGCGAACCGCGGCGGTTGCTGAAGGAAAGCTGCCAGCTCGAATTATTAGATCTGTTCGGGCGGGCGGGCGACGCCCTGGCCACGTACCAGGAACGCTATCGCGTTTGGCGCGAGCTCGTGGCCGAGCGCGAACGCCTGGCCAATGAAACCAAGCTCGCGCCCGACCAGATCGAGTTTCTCCAGAACCAACTCGCCAAAATCGACGCGCTGGAGCTGACCGATGAGGCAATTGAGACGCTCGAACGCGATTTCCAACGCATGAGCCGGGCGCAGGAGTTGATCGAGCTAGCGCAGGCGCTGGCGGCGGGGCTCACCGGCGACGACGGCCTGCAGGGCCGGCTGGCGCTGTTGCTGCGCGAGTCGAGGCGGCTGGAAAACCTCGATCCGGCCAGCTCGGCGCTGGCTGGGCGGCTGAACTCCGCGGCCATCGAGCTCAACGAGCTCGGCGCGGAGTTTACCGCGCTGGGCGAGCAGTTGCAGTTCGATCCCGAGCACGCGGAGCAACTGGCCGCGCGCATGAACACGTGGCTCGAGCTGAAGCGCAAATATGGCGGCGACGTGGGCGCGGTGCTGTCGGCGCGGGCCGAGATGCGCCGGCGGCTGGAAGTGCAGGGCGACCTGGCGGGAACACTTGCCCGGCTCGAAAAACAAATTTCCGAGGCGGAGCGCGCGGCAAAAAAAGAAGCCCAGGGTTTGCGCGCGATCCGCGAGAAAGCGGCGAAGGACTTGGCGAAGGTTGCCGCGAAGGGCATTGCCCGGCTCGGTTTCAAGAAGGCGGATTTCCAGATCCGGCTCGTGCCGCTGGACGAGCTTGGTCCGGCGGGCGACTGCAGCTGCGAATTTCTGTTTTCACCCAACGTCGGCGAGGCGCCGCTGCCGCTGGCCCGCATCGCCTCGAGCGGCGAGCTCGCGCGCGTCATGCTCGCGCTCAAGACCGTGCTGGCCGACCTCGACGGCGTGCCGGTGCTGGTGTTCGACGAGGTGGACGCGAACGTCGGCGGCGAGATCGGCGTCGTGGTCGGG
The DNA here is from genome assembly GCA_035568935.1 of Opitutaceae bacterium. Taxonomy (GTDB): domain Bacteria; phylum Verrucomicrobiota; class Verrucomicrobiia; order Opitutales; family Opitutaceae; genus DASRHD01. The sequence continues at coordinate 5,607 of DATMNP010000012.1, forward strand.
GAGAAAATGGCGGCGATCGCCCGCGGCCACCAGGTGCTGTGCGTGACGCATCTGCCGCAGGTGGCGGCGCAGGCGGCCAATCATCTCGTGGTCACAAAGGACCAGTCGGGCGACCGTGCGGTCGTGCACATCAGGCCGATCCATGAAAACCGGAAGGCGCGCGTGGGCGAACTCGCGCGGATGCTCGGCGACCGCAGCGCCAAGAGCGCGCTGGCCCATGCGGAGGAGCTACTTGGAAAGTAGGAATGACGAAACCCGAATGGCGAATGACGAGTGAATGAAGTGCCAAGTATCAGGTAACAAGTGCCAAGGCTAAGCCGGATGGCCGAGCATCCATCCAAATTGTCATTCCGAGCCGTGCGAGGAATCTCATGTCTTTGTATGATGGCAGGCAGAGATTCCTCGCACGGCTCGGAATGACACAAAGAACATCCGCGCTCATCCGCGTAATCCGCGGTAAATAACCTTACTCTGCGATCTCTGCGTCCTCTGTGGTGAAAAAGGATCGAGATTGGAGCCGCCTTTATTCGCATCCATCAGTGGTTAAAATCATGCGCCTTTGGCACTGAAGCTTCGCCATTTATCGAGGGGCAGGTTGGCCAGGGCGATGATCGCGAGCTGGCTCGCGATGAAGGCGATGAGCCACCAGAAGGTCGCCTGCGTGAAGCCGTAGCTGTGCAGGCCGACGCCGAGCATGTTGACGCCGAACCAGCTCCAGCTCGTCACGATGTTGCCGAAGACCGCTAGGCACATCAGCCCGCGTTGCCTGACCAGGCCGCCCCAGCGCGCGTGGAGGATGACGGCGTTCCAAAGCACGATGATGAGCGCGCCGTTTTCCTTCGGGTCCCAGCCCCAGAACCGGCCCCAGGACTGGTCGGCCCAGATGCCGCCGAGAATTGTGCCGACAAAGCTGAACAGTGTGGCGAAGCACACGATGCCGTAAACCATGCGCGTGAGCGAGTCGGCCGTGGCTTTGTCGAGCGACTTGGTCAGCAGGCCTCGGGAAATATAGATGAGGGCGAGGAACCCGGCGAGAAAGGTGGAGGCGTAGCCGGTGGTCACCACCACGACATGGGTGGCCAGCCAGAAGTTCGAGTCGAGGACGGCGCGCATCATCTCCATCGTGTCGCCGCCCAGCGCCAGGTGATGGGCGATGAGCAGGGTACCGAAACCGATCACCCCGCCGGCAGCGCTGCCGATGCCATTGCGGTAAAGTTTTTCCAGGACGAGGCAGAGGCCAACCGCGCCCCAGCCGATGAAGAGCGCCGACGAATATAGGTTTGTCACTGGAGGCCGGCCCTCGAGCCACATCCGCGCCAGGATGCCGGTGGTGGCGAGCACAAAGGCAATGGCCATAAGATAAAATGCGGCGCGGCCGAGCGGCTCCGGCCATTTGAGCCAGGAAATAATCGCCAACAAAAATACGAAAACATAGAGGATCATCGCGGTGTAGAACGGATCCGCGGCGTTGAAGCGCGCCTCGAGGTCGCATCTTTTCAACACGGGGGCGAAGTGCGTTTGCAGCGGATCGCGGAGGATCGCCAAACCGTCGCTGAATTTGTCCGGCTGGTGGAAGCGCCAGGCGTGGCCGATCCCGGCGTAGATGAGGGCGTAGGGATTGATGTCGCCATTGGCGAACGAGCTGAGCAGCGCGTGGCCGGAGGATTGCCAGTCGTCGGGCTTGGCGTCGGCGGAATCGGGCGGGATGGTCAGCAGGGAGGCGGCGCTGGCCATGAAATCGAACTGCCGGCCGGCCTCGAGGACCTGCTTGGCGGCGGCCTCGTCATGGGGCTTTCCGGCCTCCTTGGCCCGGATGGCCTCGATGCCGGCCGGCAATGCCTGCTGGAACTTCAAAAGATCGGCCAGGAAATCCCCGCTGTCGGGTGACACCAGGCTGTATTTGAGGCGTTGATATAATTCGAGGCCGGTCTGGAGCTGGAGGACGGCGCGCTCGAAGGCGCTTTGCTGCGCATTCTCCACCTGCGAGGCGAGGGTGGCCTGGCGCTGCAGCTCATCGAGCTTGGGTGAGAGCTGGGCGAAAGAGAAAAGCTTTTTCTCAGCCCCGTCCTCGGGCTGCAGGCCGAAGAGCGAGATCACGTCGGAGTTGTCGATGCGGAAATGCTGGTAGTGATCGGCGAGGTCGGCACGGAAAAGCACGTCGAGCAGCCACTCGGTGGGTGGGAGTTCGCGGCCGTCGGGTGTGACCACGCGCTGGCGGTGCTGCAGTTCGAGCAGGGCGGTGCGCGCGACGGTGTCGAACGGCTTGAGCCGGCCGTCGGCGAGCACGGGCAGGCGCGCAAAGGCGTTGAG
>DATMNP010000013.1:0-28984 GCA_035568935.1 Opitutaceae bacterium
TGGCTTTGGCCGAGATCTTTGCCAGCCAATCGGGCGGGGCGGCGCCAAGCGGCCTGGTCACCAGGATTGTCGCCGCCGTTTACAACCCAGCTGCCGCTGTCACCGCCGTCACGTTTGGAATCTGGAAAATCGTGGTCGGCGCGGCGATTGCCGCCATCGCGACGGGCCTGGTTGTTTACAGAGCCAACCGCACTCATTCGACTGCATCATCTTCCGACCCGGGGATCCAGATGAGCGGAGCGGGACAGAATCCAGTCAATCCAACCGCTCCAGCCAACAGCTCTCGCCCGGCCACGGACAATTCAAGCGTTGGACAACCGGGTCCGTCTTTGGGCGAGGCAAATGCCATCCAAAAAGACGAAGATGAATTTTATGACAGAATGAGTTCAGATCCTGAATTTCGCACTTCGATGATCGCATTGGCGAAATCCCGCCTGAGCCTTTACTATGGACCGCTCTTTAAGAGCCTCAATCTGCCAGCAGACAAATTGGATCGCTTCAAGGATATCCTCGTTGAGCTGGATTTGATCTATAACGATGTGCGGGAAGCGATGAAAATCGAGGGGCCTAACATTCCACCCGATCAACGTCATGCGTATGTTAGAGGGTTGGACGGTATGCTCCGGGAGCCGGTCACCGACAAGATCAATGCACTGTTGACAGATCCCGAGTACGCGCGATTTAGGGAGTACAGCGAGGACTTGCCGCAATGGGTGACGGCTAATGCGGTCGCGCGTTTCCTGCAGTCCACGGACACGCCGCTCACGGATGAACAAGCCAACCTGTTGGTCGTGCTTTTCCGTGGAGGTCAGCCAAAGTCATCGAACATTCATTGGATAAAAATGTACAGCGCAACGGGCCTTGGCATATTTCAACCCAGTGACGACAATATTTCAGCACTGGTTCTTGAGAAAGCCAAAGGGATTCTCTTGCCCTCGCAGATGGATGCACTGCGTCAGGTTCAAGCAGCATGGGGGAAGAAATGGCTGTAACATTATCTGCGTCCATCCGCGTATGAAAGAACCGGGGCTGTCTATGTGCTGATTGTCACTGATGGGTAGGGTATCCGTTCCATCCGGTGATCCGCGGAAAAAAGGGCGACGGCCGCCAAAATTTTCGCCCCATGGACGACTTTATCCTTGTGCTTGGCCGGAACGATGTGTTTTCCTGACCATCCCTATTTTCTCTCGCGCGTTGCCGGCTCCCGCCCGCCAACGCTTTCCTTCCGAAGTTCGGGGTGCAAATCACGAATCTTCGAACCGTCCACTTTTTTCTAAAAAGTTCTTGCTGACTTTTTAGTCGAAGGTAGCGTCAGCCTCTTTTCTCAAATTCCCGCCCTTATTTTCTCGTCATGCCAACCATCAACCAACTCGTACGCAAAGGCCGCCGCAAGGTCGTCACCAAGTCGAAATCACCGGCTTTGGCAGGCAACCCGTTTCGCCGCGGCGTGTGCGTGCAGGTCATGACCCGCACTCCCAAGAAGCCCAATTCCGCCATCCGCAAAGTGGCCAAGGTGCGCCTGACCAACGGCAGCGAAGTCATTTCCTACATCCCCGACGAGGGCCACAACCTGCAGGAGCACTCGATCGTGCTCGTACGCGGCGGCCGCGTGAAGGATTTGCCCGGCGTTCGCTACCATATCGTGCGCGGCGCGCTGGACGCGGCCGGCGTCGAGAAACGCCGTCGCAGCCGTTCCAAATACGGTGTCAAACGTCCCAAGAAGGACGCCGCCAAGAAACCCGCCGCCGCATAAATTAAGAGAAAACTTTTCCCATGTCACGCCGTCACAGAGCCGTAAAGCGCACCGTCCAGCCCGATATCCGCTACAGCAGCCCGCTGGTGGCGCATTTGATCAACGTCATCATGAAGTGCGGCAAGAAGAGCCTCGCCCAGCGCATCGTTTATGGCGCGTTCGAGAAAGTCAGCGAGAAGCTGCAGAAGGGCGACCCGGTCGACCTGCTCATCGGCGCGCTTGAAAACGCCCGTCCCCGCCTCGAGGTGAAGAGCCGCCGCGTCGGTGGCGCCACCTACCAGGTCCCGATTGAAATTTCATTTGAGCGCCAAGAAAGCCTCGCGCTGCGCTGGATCGTCAGCGCGGCCGGCAGCCGCAAAGGCACGCCGATGCAGGAGGCCCTCGCGGCCGAGCTCGTCGACGCCTACAATAACACCGGCTCGGTGGTGAAGAAAAAAGAAGACACCCACAAGATGGCCCAGGCCAACCGCGCCTTCGCCCATCTCCGCTGGTAAGGAACCGTGCCCATGTCTGCCACTGCCACACCTGCCATTACTGTCGTCACCGACAAAGCCAACGTTTCCCCGGCCAACGCCAAGGAACGTCCGTTTCCGCTCGAGTGGACGCGCAACATCGGCATCGCCGCGCACATCGACGCTGGCAAGACCACCACGACCGAACGCATTCTCTTTTACTCCGGCGCCGTCCATAAGATGGGCGACGTCGACGATGGCAACACGGTGACCGACTGGATGGAGCAGGAACGCGAGCGTGGCATCACCATCACCGCCGCCGCCATTTCCTGCGCCTGGAACGCCTCGTGCGGCCCCTGGAAGGGGATCCAACAGCGTATCAACATCATCGATACGCCGGGACACGTGGACTTCACGGCCGAGGTCGAACGTTCGCTGCGCGTCCTCGACGGCGCGGTGGCGGTGTTCGACGCCGTGTCCGGCGTGCAGCCGCAATCCGAGACCGTCTGGCGCCAGGCCAACAAATACCACGTCCCGCGCATCGCTTTTATCAACAAAATGGACCGCGTGGGCGCCAATTTCCACCGTGCCATCGAGGACATTCGCACGAAGCTCAAGGGCAATGCGCACCCGCTCTTCCTGCCCATCGGCGCCGAGGAGAATTTCACCGGCATGATCGACTTGGTGCAGATGGTCGCCTACATTTTCCCGACCGAAGACAAAGACCCGCTCGGCCTCAACCCGGTCACGACCGAAATCCCGGCCGACCTGCTGGCCTCGGCCAAGGAATACCGCGACAAACTGATCGAGGCCGTGGCCGATTACGACGATGTCCTGGCGGAAAAGTACCTCAACGGCGAGGCCATTGGCGTCAACGAGTTCATGCTCGCGATCCGCAAGGCCACCGTGTCTCTCAATTTCTGCGGTGTGGTCCCGGGCTCGGCCTTCAAGAAAAAAGGCGTGCAGCGCCTGCTCGACTGCGTCGTCAATTACTTGCCCAGCCCGATCGATGTCCCGGCGATGAAAGGCCAGGACAGCGATGGCAGTGACGTCCTCGCGGTCGTGGACGACAAGAAGAAGCTCGCCGGCCTCGCGTTCAAGCTTTGGAACGATCCGTTTGTCGGCAAAATCGTTTTCTTCCGTGTTTACACCGGGACCCTGCCCAGGGGCATGTCACTCTACAATCCGCGCACCCGCCGGACCGAGCGCGTCAGCCGCCTCGTGCTCATGCGCGCGATGGATCGAGAAGAAATCGACAAAGCTTATGCCGGCGACATCTGCGCCCTCGTCGGAGTGAAGGACGTCATTACCGGCGACACGCTGTGCGATGAGGATTTTGACATCCGCCTCGAACCACCGTCGTTCCCCGAGCCGGTCATTGCGATGTCCATCGAGCCCAACTCGAAGGCCGACCAGGAAAAATTAGGCACGGCGCTCCAACGGCTCGTGGCCGAGGATCCCACTCTGCGTGTCAAGACCGACCCCGATACCGGCCAGACGATTCTCGCCGGCATGGGCGAGCTTCACCTCGACATCATCCGCGATCGCATGAAGCGCGAGTTCAAGGTCGAGGCCACCGCGGGCAAGCCGCAGATCGCCTACCGCGAAACCGTCAACAAGAAGGCCGAGGGCGAGGGCAAGTTCATCCGCCAGTCCGGCGGCAAGGGCCAGTACGGCCACGTTTGCATCACCCTCGAGCCAAATGAAAAGGGCAAGGGCGTCGAGGTCATCAACGAAATCGTCGGCGGTACCATCCCGAAGGAATTTATCAAGCCGGCCACCGAGGGCATCCTCACCGGCTGCAACAACGGCGTGGTCGCGGGTTACCCGGTGGTGGATGTCATCGTGCGCCTCACCGATGGCTCGTTCCACGAGGTGGATTCATCTGAAATGGCGTTCAACATGGCCGGCATTTTCGCGTTCAAGGATGCGATGAAAAAAGCCGACCCGATCCTGCTCGAGCCGATCATGAGCGTCGAGATCACCACGCCTGAGGAATACCAGGGCGACCTGATTGGCGACATCAACCGCCGCCGCGGCAGCATCCTCGGCCAGGAAAACAAAGCCGGAGCCACCATCATCGATGCCCGCGCGCCGCTGGTGATGCTCTTCGGTTACATCACCGACATCCGCTCGCTCTCGAAAGGCCGCGCCAACGCCGCCATCTCTCCCTCGCATTTCGAACAGGTGCCCAATTCGCTCCTCGCCAAAATCGTCGAAACTTCGTCCAAAGCCCCGGCCCGCACTTAATCCTCTGTTCTTTGTCCGCCATGAAAGGTCAACAACGCATTCGCATCAAACTCCAGGGTTTCGACTATCGTGTCATCGATCAGTCGGCCTTGGAAATCGTCGAGACCGCCAAACGCTCCGGCGCGCGGGTTTCCGGCCCGATCCCGCTGCCCACGCGCATCGAAAAACTTTCCGTCAACCGTTCCCCGCACGTGGACAAGAAATCCATGGAGCAGTTCGAGTCGCGCACCCACAAGCGCCTCATCGACATCATCGAACCCACCTCGCAGACGGTGGATGAACTCAAGAAACTCAACCTCCCGTCCGGCGTCGATATCACCATCAACGTTTAACCCTCACCCTTAAGTCCATCGTTGGCAGTTGCCTCGCGCACCGCCGAGGCTTCGCACTCGTCGCCGCTGGGCCCCCGCCTAATGTAGGTCTCAAAACGGAAAACCTTCCACCTACCGCTTAGCCATGATCACCACACTACTCGGAAAAAAAATTGGCATGACGCAGGTCTATGACGCGCAAAACGTCCTGGTCCCCGTCACCGTGGTCGAAGCCGGTCCCTGCGCCATCGTGCAGGTCAAGACCACCGCCATCGACGGCTACAACGCCGTCCAGCTCGGCTTCACCACCAAGAAAACCAAGAACACCTCGAAGGCGGAGCTCAGCCACGCCAAGAAGGCCGGCCTCGAGCAGCCGCCCCGCGTGCTGGGCGAAGTCCGCCTTGCGGAGACGCCCACCGCCAAGCTCGGGGATGTCCTCAACGTCGGTATTTTTCAGGAAGGCCAGCTCGTCGATGTCATCGGCATCACCAAGGGCAAGGGCTTCCAGGGCGTCGTGAAACGCTTCCGCGTCGCCGGCGGTCCCGCCGCGCACGGCTCGATGTTCCACCGCCGCATCGGTTCCATCGGCATGCGCCAGACTCCCGGCCGCGCCTGGAAGAACCAGCGCATGCCCGGCCACATGGGCACCCTGCAGCGCACCATGCAGAATCTTCGCGTCGTGAAAATCATCGCCGACAAGAACCTCATCCTCGTGAAAGGCGCCATTCCCGGCGCCAACGGCGACGACGTCATCGTCCGCTCCGCCCTCAAGGGCCAGCCCAAAGCCGCCAAATAATCCGCCGGAGAACCGCTACCATGATACTTAAAATTTTCAGTCCCGACGGCACCACCTCGCGTGAAAAGGATTTTGCCGGCCTGCCCGTGTTCGACGGCGACAAAGGCCTGCAAGCCGTCAAGGAAGTCATCGTCGCCCACCGCGCCAACGCGCGCCTCGGCACCCACTCGACCAAGACCCGCGGCGAAGTCCGCGGCGGCGGCAAGAAGCCGTGGCGCCAGAAGGGCACCGGCCGCGCCCGCGCCGGCTCCAACCGTTCGCCCCTCTGGGTCGGCGGCGGCGTCGTCTTCGGCCCCAAGCCGCGCGACTACTCCAAGAAAATCAATTCCAAGGTCAAAGCCCTGGCCTTCAGCCGCGCCCTCTTCGACCGCGCCTCCGCCGGCGAGATCGACGTGATCGAGCACTTCGAGATCGAGCCGGTGAAGACCAAGGCCGTGAACCTGGTCGTCAACCGCATTGCCCCCACCGGCAAAATTCTGCTCGTGGACGCCCCCTTCAGCGTCGGTTCGCTGCGCGCCGCGCGCAACCTGCAGCGCGTCACGCTCCAGGAAGCCGCCAAGCTCAACACCCTCGACCTCGCGCAGTACAAGAAAATTATCGTGAGCCTCAAGGCCATCGAAAAGATCATCGCCCGCGTTACCGGAGAGACCAACTGATGAAAGCCGACCAGATCCTCAAGCACGTCCGCCTGACGGAAAAATCGAACAAGCAGAGCGCCGAGTTCGGCCAGTACACGTTCGAGGTTTTCCCCGGCACCAACAAGCACCAGATCGCCGAAGCCGTCGAACAGACCTTCAAGGTCACGGTCACGCGCGTCAACGTCCAGAACTACCGCGGCAAAAACAAGAAGAGCCGCCAGGGCCGCCCGAGCACGACCTCCGACTACAAGAAGGCGATCGTTACGCTCAAGACCGGCGACAAAATCGAGCTCCTCTGAGCCGTTTAACGGAGAACCGCACCATGCCACTCAAACCTTTCCGCCCCCTCACGCCGTCCCAGCGCTACACGGTCACCAACGCCATCAAGGGCCTGACCAAGAAGCGTCCCGAGCCCGCGCTGACCGAGTCCCTCCATAAGACCGGCGGCCGCAATTGCTACGGCCGGCTCACCTCGCGCCGCCGCGGCGGCGGCCACAAGCGGCTCTACCGCATCATCGATTTCCGGCGCGCGGACAAACTCGACCTGCCCGGCAAGGTCATTGCCCTCGAGTATGATCCCAACCGCTCGGCCAACATCGCCCTCATCGAATACGGCGACGGCGACAAGAGCTACATCCTCTCGCCCAACGGCCTGAAAATCGGCGACACCATCGTCGCCGCCACCACGGCCACGACGAACGACTTTATCGTCGGCAACAACTTCCCGCTCGCGCTCATCCCGCCCGCCACGCGCGTGCATTCGGTCGAGCTCTTCCCCGGCCGCGGTGCGCAGCTCGCCCGTGCCGCCGGCGTCGCCCTCGAACTCGTCGCGGTCGAAGGCGACCACGCGCAGCTCAAGATGCCCTCCGGCGAAATCCGCCTCGTCAATTCAAAGTGCCGCGCCACCATCGGTGAAGTCGGCAACGGCGAACACAACCAGCAGCTGCTCGGCAAGGCCGGGCGCAACCGCTGGCTTGGCCGCCGTCCGCGCGTGCGCGGCATGGCGATGAACCCGGTTGACCACCCGAACGGTGGCGGCCAGGGCAAGTCCAAGGGCGGTGGCGGCCGCCAGCAGGTCGTCTCCCCGTGGGGCCAGCTCGCGAAGGGTTTCCCGACCCGTCGCCGCCGCCAGCACTCCAACTCGCTCATCCTCATCCGCCACAACGGCCGTCCGCCGCGCGGCAAGAAGTAATTTTTTCACGGATACACTACCATGGCTCGTTCAATCAAAAAAGGCTTCTTTGTCGATTACCACCTCCTCGAAAAAATCGAGAAGGCGGTCAAAACCGGCGTCAAGAAACCCATCCAGACCTGGTCCCGCCGCTCGACGATCACGCCCGATTTCATCGGCCACACGTTCAGCGTGCACAACGGCAAGTCGTTCCTGCCCGTTTACGTCACCGAGAACATGGTCGGCCACAAGCTCGGCGAATTCTCACCCACGCGCAGCTTCAAGGCCCATGGCGGCATGACGCGCAAAGAAATTTAACCACCACCGTCCACCAACCAAAAGGGCAGGGCGCTCCGCGCTGCTGCCGCCGAACCCGGAATCCTCCCATCATGGAAGTTCAAGCCCTCACCCGCTACGCGCACATGTCACCCAAGAAAGTGCGCGAGGTGGCCCGCACCATCCAAGGCCGCAAAGCCCCGGAAGCCGTCGATTATTTGACGCTTATCCCGCGCAAATCCGCGCGCCTCATCGCCAAGACGCTCCGCAGCGCCATCGCCAACGCCGAGAACAACAACAACCTCTCGGCCGACTCGCTCACCGTGAAAAGCGCGGTCGTGGAAAACGGCCCCGTGCTCAAACGCTTCAAGGCCGGCGCCAAGGGTTCCGCCATGCCGCGCCGCAAGAAAATGTCCCACATCCGCATCATCCTCTCGGACGGCGTCGCCTCCAACTAAATTTTACCATGGGCCAAAAAACCAATCCGATCGGTTTCCGTCTCGCCGTCCGCCGCAACTGGCAGTCGCGCTGGTTCTCCGGCAAGAAGGGCTTCGCCAACCTCCTCCATGAGGACCAGATCATCCGTGAGAAACTCATGGAGAAGCTCAAGCAGGCCAGCGTGCCGCGCATCTTCATCGAGCGCGCCTCCAACCGCGTGCGCGTCAAGATCTACACCGCGCGTCCCGGCGTCGTCATCGGCCGCAAGGGCCAGGAAGTGGACAACATCAAGGCGCAGCTCGCCAAGCTCACCGGCAAGGAAATCCTCCTCGACATCCAGGAAGTCAAAAAACCCGAGATCGAGGCCCAGCTTGTCGCCGAAAACGTCGCGCTCCAGCTCGAGCGCCGCATCGCCTTCCGCCGCGCCATGAAAAAGGCCGTCGAGCTCGCCATGAGCCTCGGCGCCGAGGGCATCCGCATCCAGTGCTCCGGCCGCCTCGGCGGTTCGGACATCGCCCGCCGCGAATGGCAGCGCAAAGGCCGCGTGCCACTGCACACCCTGCGCGAAAACATCGATTACGGCTTCACCGAGGCCGCCACCGTCTACGGCAAGATCGGCGTCAAATGCTGGATCTGCAAAAAAGAGGCCGACCCGGCCCCTTGAATCCGTTTTACTGATACAATTTAACCAGAGGCAACTCCCATGGCTCTCGCACCAGCCCGCACCAAATACCGCAAATCGCAAAAAGGCTCCCGCGCCGGCAATGCCAAGCGCGGCAACACGCTCGCCTTCGGCGAATTCGGCCTGCAGTCCCTCACCCGCGGCCCCATGACCGGCCAGCAGATCGAGGCCGCGCGCGTCACCATCTCTCGCCACCTCAAGCGCAAGGGCAAACTCTGGATCCGCGTTTTCCCGCACAAGCCCGTCACCAAGAAACCCGCCGAGACCCGCATGGGCCATGGCAAGGGTGCCGTTGAATACTACATCGCGCAGATCAAGCCCGGCGCGGTGCTCTTCGAGCTGGCCGGCGTTTCCGTCACCATCGCCAAGGAGGCCTTCCGCCTCGCCGACGCCAAATTGCCCTTTCGCTGCCGTTTCATCGTGCGCGAAAGCTTCGCCGCCTAAACTGCCACCATCATGAACACGAAAGAAATCCGCGACCTCGCGCCGGCCGAAATCGAGACCAAGCTCCGCGCCACGCGCGACGAGCTGCTCCAGCTCCGGCTCAAGAAAAATACCGGCCAGATTGAAAAATCGCACGTCCTCCACGTTCTGCGCAAGGACATCGCGCGCCTCGAAACCATCCTGCGCGAAAAAAGCATCAAGGCCGCCTGAAACATTTATGATTCAAGACTTATGATGTACGATTTACGCTGCTGCGGCTACAATCATTCGCACACCAATCAACTATCATAAATCGCAAGTCATCCATCACCAAATTTAAAACCATGTCCACCGCCACTTCCAGTCAACGCGCCCAGCGCAAGACCCTCGTCGGCTTTGTCGCCAGCCGCTCTGGCGACAAGTCCGTCAAGGTCACCATCGCTTACAAGACGCCGCACCCGCGCTATCACAAGGTCGTCAACCGCCAGACCGTCCTGCACGTGCATGACGAGAAGAATGAGTCCAAGGTCGGCGACAAGGTCGAGGTCATGGAGACCCGGCCGATGAGCCGCCTCAAGCGCTGGCGCATTGTGAACGTCATCGAGCGCGCGGTCGCCGCCGCCGCCGCCATTTCCGAGCAGGACGTCGCCGAAAGCGTGCCCACCAAGCTGGTGCAACCACAACCGGCCCCCGCGCCGCAGGCCTGAACCTTTCAATTAACTTTAATAACCACGGAGGTTCGCCATGATCCAACTACGCTCCATTCTCGAAGTCGCCGACAACACCGGTGCCCGCAAGGCTGCCATGATCAGCCGCAAGGGCCAAAATACCGATACCGCCGGCGTTGGCGATATCATCACGGTCCACATCAAGGAAAGCACCACGGACGCCACGGTGAAAAAGGGCGAGGTCACCAAGGCCGTCGTCGTCCGCACCCGCGCTCCCGTGCGCCGCAACGACGGCAGCTACCTGCGCTTTGACAGCAACGCCATCGTCATCATCGACGCGACGAACAACCCGAAGGGCACCCGCATCTTCGGCCCCGTGGCCCGCGAGTTGCGCGCCAAAAACTTCATGAAAATCATCTCCCTGGCGCCGGAGGTACTCTGACCATGCAAAAATTCCACCTCAAACGCGGCGACGAGATCGTCGTCATTGCCGGTTCCCACAAGGGCAAGTCCGGCAAAATCCTTGAAATCCTTCCCGCCAAGCAACGCGCCCGCGTCGAGGGCGTGGCCATGATCAAGCGCCACCTCAAGAAATCGCAGGATCATCCGCAGGGCACCATCGCCGAGCGCGAAGGCTCTGTCCACATCTCCAACCTCATGCTCAAGGCCCGTCACGACGAGCGCCACGCCAAGCACCCGGCGCCGGCCACCGCCTGATGCACAAATCGCTTGCCAATCCACCACGCCAATTGCGTTATTGACCCTCCTTCACCTGAAAACCACTGCCTCCGCCTCCGGGCCTGGAGTCCATGGTCGCACCTAAAATGAGCAGCTACACACCCGTCCTTCAAAAATTTTACCACGAGCAGGTCGTACCCCAGCTCGTGAAGAGCCGTGGCTACAAGAACAAGCACCAGGTTCCGCGCCTCCTGAAAATCTCGCTTAACACCGGCATCGATGCAGAGGCCGACAAGAACCAGATCGCCGATGTGCTGCGCGACATGGGTGTCCTCGCCGGCCAGAAGCCCGTGCCGGCCAAAGCCCGGAAGGCCGTCGCCAACTTCAAGCTCAAGGAAGGCCAGACGGTCGGCTGCTACGTCACGCTTCGCAGCCAGGCCATGTGGGAATTTCTTTACCGCCTCCTTGCCGTGGCCCTGCCCACCATCCGCGATTTCCGCGGCGTCTCGCCCAAGCTCGATGGCCAGGGCAATTACAACCTCGGCATCGAGGACTTCACCATTTTCCCCGAAATCACCGTTGAAAACGTCAAGAAGACCATGGGTCTCGACATCACGTTTGTGACTTCGGCCGAAACCGATGAAGAGGGCCGCGAGCTGCTCCGCCTGCTCGGCATGCCCTTCCGCCGCACCGAACCCGCCGCGCCCAAACCGACGGCTCATGCCGCATAGGTCCGGGACCTATAGGGCCAATCTAATATAAAACCTCACCCGCCATGCCGAAAACTTCCGCCATCGAACGCAACAAGAAGCGCCAGCGCCTGACCAAAAAATACAAGGCCAAGCGCGCCGAGCTCAAAGCCATCCTCCTCAACCCGGCCACGACCGACGAGGAGTTCTTCGCCGCGCAGAAAAAGCTCCAGAAGCTGCCCAAGAATTCCTCGCCCAACCGCGTCCGCAACCGTTGCTGGTACAGCGGCCGCCCGCGCGGCTACATCGGCAAATTTGGCGTCTCCCGCATCACCTTCCGTGAACTCGCCCTCGCCGGCAAAATTCCCGGCGTCACGAAATCCTCCTGGTAAACCACTTTGCCGGCGGGAGTCGGATATGACCCGCCGGCGACAAAAACCAAACATCCACCATGACCGACCCGATCGCTGATTTTCTCACCCGCCTGCGCAATGGCAGCAAGGCGAAGCTCGCCGAGTGCATTATGCCGCACTCCAACCTCAAGGAAGGCATCGCCGCCATCCTGAAAACCGAGGGCTATGTCGCCGACCACACCAACAGTGTCGACGAACAGGGCCACAAGACCCTCGTCGTGAAGCTCAAGTACGTGGACGCCGCCCCCGCCATCACCGGCATCAAGCGCGTTTCCACGCCCGGCCGCCGCCTTTACTACAGCTACTCCGATGTCCCGCGCGTCCTCAACGGCCTCGGCATCGCGATCATTTCCACTTCCAAGGGTCTCATGAAAGACCAGGACTGCCGCCGCAACAAAGCCGGCGGTGAACTGCTCTGCAACGTTTGGTAAGGAGATCCACATCCCATGAGCCGCATCGGCAAACAACCCGTTCTCATTCCTGAAAAGGTCAAAGTCGACATCAAGGACTTCACTGTCCACGTCGAAGGCCCCAAGGGCAAAGTCACCAAGACCTTCGCGCCCGTCGTGAAGATCGTCATGGCTGACAAAAAAATCACCGTCACGCCCACCGAGGATTCGCGCTTCTCGAAGGCCATGTATGGCACCGCCCGCAGCATCATCGCCGGCATGGTCAAAGGCGTCACCATCGGCTACCTGAAGGAACTCGAAATCCAGGGCGTCGGTTTCAAGGCCATCCTCAAAGGCAAGCAGCTCGAGCTCGCGCTCGGTTTCTCGCACGCGATTCTGATGGATATCCCCGACGGCATCAAAGTCACCGTCACCGACGGCACGAAGCTCAAGGTCGAAGGCGCGGACAAGCAAATGGTCGGCGCGGTCACGGCCGAGATTCGCAGCTATTATCCGCCCGAGCCTTACAAGGGCAAGGGTGTCCGTATCGTCGGCGAGCACGCCGAACGCGTCCGCCGCAAGGAAGGCAAGACCGTCGCTTAACGCCCATTTCAAATCTCAGGCCCAAATTTTTTCAGATGAATACCATCCTCAAAGCCAAACTCCTGCAGAAGCGCCGCTGGCGCGTCCGCAAGAAAGTCATCGGCACCGCCGCGCGCCCACGCTTGAGCGTGAAATTTTCCGCCAAGCACATTTATGCGCAGGCCATCGACGATGCCGCCGGCACCACGCTGATTTTTCTTTCGAGCCTCGATCCCGAGCTCCGCAAACAAAAACTCCACGCCAACCTTGCCGGGGCCAAGGCCCTCGGGGTGGCCTTCGCCATCAAAGCCAAGTCCGCGGGCATCAGCCAGGTCGTTTTCGACCGTTCCGGCGCCCGCTACCACGGCAAAGTCAAAGTCTTTGCCGACGCCGCGCGTGAGGGCGGTCTCGTTTTTTAATCCATGAGCTCCGCCAATACCTATACCGCACCGAATGCCGCGCGAGGCTCATCGTCTGATGCTGCGCCTGAATTCGTCGAGAAAATCGTCTTTATCAACCGATGCTCCAAAGTCGTCAAAGGCGGCCGGCGCTTCAGCTTCTCGGCGCTCGCCGTGGTCGGCGACGGCAAGGGCCGCGTCGGCGTCGGCTTCGGCAAGGCCAATGAAGTGCCCGATGCGATCAAGAAAAGCACCGAGCACGCCCGCAAGCGCATGCTCCACGTGAAACTCAAGGGCGACACTATCCCGCACGACGTCATCGGTGAATTTGATGGCGGCCGCGTCCTCCTTCGGCCCGCTTCGCAGGGCACCGGCCTCATCGCCGGCGGCGGCGTCCGCGCCGTCCTCGAGGCGGCCGGGGTGAAGAACGTCCTCACCAAGTCCATGGGCTCGAAAAATCACATCGCGGTGGTCAACGCCACGGTCAACGCCCTTCTGCAGCTCCGCCTGGCCGAGGACATCACCGCCCTCCGCAAAGCTTAAACCATCTCCGAGTCCCCGGTGCTTTTCCGCCGGGGGCGCATTTAGGAACCATTATGAAACTTCACGAACTTAAGAATGTAGCCGGCGCCATCCACCGCCACAAACGCGTTGGTTGCGGCGAAGGCGGCGGCCATGGCAAGACCAGCGGCCGCGGCGGCAAGGGCCAGAGCGCGCGCTCCGGCAGCAGCATCCGTCCCGGCTTTGAAGGCGGCCAGATGCCGCTCTATCGCAAGCTCCCTCATCGTGGCTTTAACCGCGCCCGCTTCAAGGACGTCTACGCCGTCATCAATGTCGGCGACTTCGAGAAGCTCGACGCCTCGGTCACGGAAGTGAATGCCGTCATGCTCGCGCAGGCCGGCCTGATTCGCCCCGGCGAAACCTATGTCAAAATCCTCGGCGACGGCGAGCTCACGCGCGCCTTCAAGGTCACCGCGGCGAAATTCTCCGGTTCCGCCAAGGCCAAGATCGAGAAAGCCGGCGGCCAGGTGGTCGTCACCGAATAAGCGGGCAGGGCGCGTCGAGAAAAATTTACAACCCCACTTCCGTGCTTTCTGCTTTCACCAATTCAATGAAAATCCCCGAGCTGCGCTCGCGGATTTTATTCACGCTGGCGTTGCTCGCGGTCGCCCGAGTCGGCGCCCACATCCCGCTGCCCGGCATCGACCCGCACCCGCTGCAAAATTTCTTTGCCAACCAGACGGGCGCGACCAGCGCGGCCATCGGCCTCTACAACATGTTCACCGGCGGGGCGCTCGTCAAAGGCGCCATCTGCGCGCTCGGGATCATGCCGTATATCAGCGCATCGATCATCTTTCAGCTGATGACGGCGGTGGTGCCAACGCTCAGCCGCCTGCAGCAGGAGGGCGATGTCGGCCGCCAGAAGCTCACGCAATACACGCGCTACGCCACCCTGCTCATCTGCCTGGTCCAGGGCACATTGATGATCCTGGCGCTGGAAAACCCCAGCAAGCTTTTCCCCGGCTACGACGTCAATACCTACGGCCCGATCGTGATGGTGAACAATTACTGGTTCCTGGCCACCTCCATCGTCTTTATGACCGCGGGCACGATGCTGCTCATGTGGCTGGGCGAGCAGATCACCCAGCGCGGTGTCGGCAACGGCGTCTCGCTGCTCATCACGGTCGGCATCCTCTCCGACATCCCCGGTGCGGCGGCCCAGACTTACAAGATGTTTTTCGGCCCGATCGGCACGACCCGGAACGGCTGGGTCGGCGTGGGCATGCTCGGGCTCTTCGTGCTGGTGGTCATGGGCATCATCCTCGTGGTGCAGGGCCAACGCAAAATCCCCGTGCAATACGCCAAGCGCGTGGTCGGCAACAAGGTCATGGGCGGCCAAAGCTCGTTCCTGCCGCTCAAGGTGAATTATTCCGGCGTCATGCCGGTTATCTTTGCCTCGGCAATTTTGTTGTTTCCCCAGCAGATCCTTTCGTGGGTTGGCGTGATCATGAACTGGAAGCGCCTCACCCAGGCTTCGCAGCATCTTTTGCGCGGCGATTGGTTTTATTACACGGTGGATGCGACCCTGATCCTATTTTTCAGCTACTTCTGGGTCTCGGTCATGTTCAAGCCCATCCAGGTGGCCGATGACCTCAAGAAATACGGCGGCTATGTGCCGGGCGTGCGCCCGGGCGAGCCCACGGCCCAGTTCCTCGATTTCATCATGACGCGCCTCACCCTGGCCGGCGCGATCTTCCTCACGTGTATCGCGGTCATGCCGGACGTCCTCCTCTACTGGATCAAGGTGCCGCCTCGCGTGGCGTACTTCTTTGGCGGCACCGGCATGCTCATCAACGTCGGCGTGCTCCTCGATACCATGCGCCAGATCGAGACGTTCCTGCTCCAGCGCCACTATGACGGCTTTCTGCGCAAGGGCCGCATTCGCTCCCGCAGCTCCATGGGTGGGTCGGTTGGCGCCCTGGGCGACGCGGCTGACTCGAAAACCGTCGGAGTGCTCTGGTTTTGGCTCGGTTTGCTCCTTGCGGTCGGCCTCATAGCCGGAACCATCAATCACTTTTCGCATAATCCGTAAAACTTCTTTACTTTTGCGGGAATGTCTTCACCTTCTCGCCTCTTTTCCCTTGGCGGTGATCCCGCCAGGTTAAAAATCCTTCTCCTTGGCCCGTCCGATTCTTTTACCGAACACGCGATGGCCTGGGTCCGTTCTTTGAATCTTGAGCACGTCTCTCCCGCTGAATTGATGCGGCAGGAGATTTCGCGTCGCACTTCGCTCGGCCAGTCGGCCGCGCAGGCGCTTCAGCGCGGTCAAGCCGTCGCTGATCCGGTCCTTTTCGCAATTCTGCGGAAATGGTTCTGGGCGCGCAAACCCGATGCGGGTTTTGCCCTCGCAGGCTTCCCGGCTACGCTGCTCCATGCCCAGGTGTTCGACGAATGGCTCGACGCGCGCGATGAAGCGCTCGCCGCCGCCCTCGTCGCCGGCGCTTCCAGCGCCGCCGGCCCCGTCGCCGAACACTACCGAACGCTCGGCCTCGACATCGTCGAGACCGCCCGACTCGCCGCCTGATGGCCATTCCGATTAAAAACAAGGAAGCCATCGTGCGCATGCGCGAGTCATGTGCCATTGCCGCGGGCGTTCTGCACCAGCTCAAGCAGCTCGTGCAACCGGGCATCAGCACGCAAGACCTCGAAGAAGCCGGCCGCGATTTGATCGCGAGCCATGGCGCACGCAGCGCCTGCTACGGCTACACCATCGGCTCCCGCCGCTATCCTGCCCATACCTGTATCTCGGTCAACGAAGAGGTCGTCCATGGCATTCCGTCCATCCGTCGCATTCTGCGCGATGGGGACATTGTCTCCCTCGACATCGTCATTGAGCGCAACGGCTACATCGGCGACAACGCCGCCACCGTTCCGGTCGGCCGGGTCCTCCCCGAAGTTGAGAAACTCCTCCGCGTCACCCGCGAGGCCCTCGACCTCGGCCTTGCGCAGGCCGTCACTGGCCATCGCATCGGCGATATCTCGCACGCCGTCCAGGCGCACGTCGAATCAAACGGCTTCAGCGTGGTGCGCGACATGGTCGGCCACGGGGTTGGCCGTTCGATGCACGAAGAGCCGCAGATCCCAAACTTCGGCAAACCCGGCAAAGGCGACCTCATCAAGCCCGGCATGACCCTTGCCATCGAGCCCATGGTCAACCTTGGCGGTTACAAAACCAAGACGCTCGCCGATGGTTGGACGGTTGTCACCGCTGACGGTTCGCCCTCCGCCCACTTCGAACACACCGTGCTCACCACCGAACGCGGCCCGGAAATCCTCACGTTTCCGCGTGCCGCGGAAATCTCAAACTTCAAATCTCAAATCTCAGATCCCACTTTCAAATCTCAAATCTCAAATCCTAAATCCTAAATCTTATGCCACGTCTCCTTGGTGTTGAAATCCCGGCGAAAAAGAAAATCGCCTACTCCCTCCGCTACATTTACGGCATCGGCCCGGAACGCGCCGACCAGGTCGTCAAAGAGGCGAGCCTGAATCCTGACATGCGCGCGCAGGACCTTTCCGAGGAACAGCTCAACAAGATCATGCACGTGATCACGGAGCACAAGTGGGTTGTCGAGGGCGATCTCCGCCGTGAGCTCGCCGCCAACCTGAAGCGTCTGCAGGCCATCAACTGCTACCGTGGCGTCCGCCACCGCCGCGGTCTGCCCGTCCGCGGCCAGCGCACCAGCACCAACGCCCGCACCCGCAAGGGCCCGCGCAAGACCATCGGCGTCACCAAAGTCAAAGAATAATTTCATCCCACCATGGCCGAAGAAAAATCCGCTCCCAAGAAAGAAAAGGCCCCCAAAAAGGCCGCCGCTGCTGTTGCTCCCGTTGCCGAAACCAACGTTCCCGCGACGGAAAAGCCTGCCCGCGAAAAAGCGCCCAAGGCCGCTGGTGACGAAAAGGCCGCTGCGCCTGCCGCTCCCACTGCTCCGGTTGAGTTGATCGGTGGCGTGGCCAAGCAGCCCACCGCCGAGGATCTCCTCAAGGAAGAACTCAGCGCGGTCAAAGTCCGCAAAGCCAAGGGCTCCAAGAACGTCACCTCCGGCGTCGTCAATGTCCTGGCGTCCTTCAACAACACCATCGTTTCCATCACCGACCAAAAGGGCCAGGTCATCGCCTGGTCCAGCGCCGGCAAGTGCAATTTCCGCGGTTCGCGCAAATCCACCGCCTATGCCGCCCAGGTGGTCGCGCAGGACGCCGCCCGCAACGCCATGTCCCACGGCCTCAAGGATGCCGTCATCCGCGTCTCCGGCCCCGGCCTGGGGCGCGACAGCGCCATCCGCGCGCTGCAGTCCATCGGCCTGGAGATCAGCTCCATCATCGATGTCACTCCCATCCCGCACAACGGTTGCCGTCCCCGCAAACGCCGCCGCGTGTAATTCGACCCACTCCCTCAACTCCGGATTCAAACTTTAAATCCCTTTATTTACCATGGCTCGCTATATCGGACCCACCACTCGCATCAGCCGTCGTTTTGGCCAGCCCATCTTCGGCGCAACCAAGGCTTACGAACGCCGCACGTATCCACCCGGCCAGCACGGCCCCAAGTCCCGCCGCAAGCACTCGGAATACGGCATCGGCTTGAACGAAAAGCAGAAGCTCCGCTACATTTACGGCCTGCTTGAGCGCCAGTTCCGCCGCGTCTTCGCCATCGCCAAGAAAGAGCGCGGCGTCACCGGCGAGCGCTTTCTCCAGCTGCTGGAGACGCGCCTCGACAGCGTGATTTATCTCCTCGGCCTCGCCCGGAGCCGCGCCGCCGCCCGCCAGTTTGTCAACCACGGCCACATCCGCGTGAACAACCACAAGGTCGACATCGTCAGCTACAACGTCCTGCCCGGCGACGTCATCGAAATCAAGAACATGCCCGCGTCGCGCCAGATGGCCACGCGCAACCTCGAGGAAAACCGCATTCGCAACGTTCCCGGCTGGCTCACCCTCGATGCCGAGAACTTCCGCGCCACCGTCAATCGTCTGCCCACCCGAGACGAGATGGAGCCCGGCATCAACGAACAGCTCATCGTCGAGTTCTACTCGCGCTTCTAACCTGCGCCGCCCGCACCCGCCATTTATCACGCAACCTTAATTCTTCATTGTCATGCCTAAACGCCTCGGAAAGTTCGAACTGCCCAGCAAACTCACCAAGATTGAGGAAGGTTCTTCCTCCACCTACGCCAAATTCATCGCCGAGCCCTTCGAAGCCGGTTACGGCCACACCGTCGGCAACTCCCTGCGCCGCGTCCTGCTGAGCTCCATCGAGGGCGCCGCCATCACCTCCATCAAGATCGACGGCGTCAACCACGAGTTCCAGAGCGTGGACGGCGTGGTCGAGGATGTCACCGACATCGTCCTCAACCTGAAAAAAGTCCTGATCGTCTCGCAAAAGCGCGAACCCCTCAGCCTCACGCTCAAGGCCAGCAAGGCCGGCGCGGTCACCGCCGCCAACATCCAGGCCGACGCCAACATCACCATCGTCAATCCCGACCAGGTCATTTGCACGCTCGACAAAAGCCGCTCGTTCGAAGCGGAGATCGAGATCAAGACCGGCCGCGGCTACTATCCCGGCGAACTCAACAAGAAGGAAGAGCAGGCCATCGGCGTCATCCCCATCGACTCGCTCTTCTCGCCCGTCCGCCTCGTCAAGTACGCCGTCGAGAACACCCGCGTCGGCCAGATCACCGATTACGACAAGCTGATCCTGGAAATCTGGACCGACGGCCGCATCACCCCGGACGATGCCCTCAAGCAGTCCGCCTCCATCTTCAAGCATCACCTCGATGTGTTCGACCGCGTCAGCGAAGAGCACTACGAGTTCGAGAGCCAGCAAAGCGCCGTCAGCGAAGAGGAAAACAAGCTCCGCAAGCTCCTCAACATGTCGGTCAACGAAATCGAACTCTCCGTCCGTGCGGCCAACTGCCTCAACAACGCCAACATCACCACCGTCGGCGAGCTGGCGATGAAGAGCGAGCAGGAGATGCTCAAGTACCGCAATTTCGGCAAGAAATCGCTCAACGAAATCAAGGAAAAGCTCGAAGCCCTCGGCCTTTCCCTTGGCATGAAGTTCGACGAACGCCTCCTCGACACCAAGAAGGAAGCCTGAGCGCGGCTTCGCCGTGCAAGTAACAAGTAACCAGTAGCAATTTCCAAGAATAACGAACCAGTTCCAGTTTTGTCGGCGAGTATCCTGATACTTGTCACTTGATACCTGGAACTTCCTCCCCATGCGCCACAATAAACACCACGCCTCCCTCGGAGTCACCCGCGAGCACCGCGAGTCCATGCTGGCCAACCTGGCCGCCTCGCTGATCAAGCACGGCCGCATCCAGACCACGCTGGCCAAGGCCCGGGCGCTCCGGCCCTTCATCGAGAAGATCATCACCAAGGCCAAGCATGCCTCCGTCGCGACCGACAAAAGCGCGGCCCTCCATCTGCACCGTCTCGCCATGCGCGATGTGCGCGACGAGGCCGCCGTCACGCTTCTCTTCAGCGAAAAGGTTGCGCAATTTGCCAGCCGCGCCGGTGGTTACACCCGCATCTACAAGCTCGGCGCCCGCCGCATCAGCGATGCTGCGGAGCTCGCCCTCATCGAGTTTATTGCGGCCGAGGACACCGGCTACAAAAAGTCGAAAGGCCGCAAATCGGCCAAGCGCAAAAAGTCCGCGGCCAAGGTGGAAGCGCCGGCTGAAGTAGCGGTTGCGGCCGAGACTCCGGCAGCCGCGCCGGATGCCGCGGCGGCTCCGGCCGAAGGCGAAGCGAAAAGCTGAGCTGCCGTCTCTTTTCTGTTTTTCAAAATGCGCCGAAGCCTGCTTCGGCGCATTTTTACTTTTCATTTTGTCATTCCGAAACCCTGAGCAAACCGCGAAGCGGATTGCGTGGAACGCATTGATGAACCGATTCGCGCGGCAGCGCGGGTGGAGCGCGACCCTCCGGGCGCGCTCTGAGCGCGTCGGGACGACACGCTCCACTTTGGAAGGCTGAATTTGAGCCATAACTGGAATGAGTTCATTGGCAGCGGAACGAGAAAACCGGATCCATGCACAATTTAACCGCGAATGAACGCGAATAAGGCCGCTGCGGACAAGGTTGGGAAAAGTGGCTTCCCTCTATTCGCGTTAATTCGCGTCCATTTGCGGTTTCCCACCGTGTGGATTTCTGCCAACATCGGTCCATGTTCGCCCTGTCTACTGCGGTCGTCATCTACTGCCTGCTTGTCGCGGCGATCTTTCTCAGCCTGTGGTTTTACTACGACCGCCGCGATCATGCGCGTTTCGAGGGCGAGCGCCGCAAGGCCACGTTTCACTGCATCACCTGCGGCCATCTCTACACGGGGCCGACGGGCGCCGAAGTCAGCCCATGCCCGAAGTGCAACCACGAAAATGCGCGGCTCAAATTTTAGTTTTTTAACCGTGGTTAAAAAACTAAGGTTGATTCGCGGTTCCTGACCATTCTTTATTCCGCATGGCACAAACCATCGCCGTCCTCGATTTTGGTTCGCAACTCACGCAGGTCATCGCCCGCCGGGTTCGCGAGTGCCAGGTTTACTCGAAGATTTACCACTACACCACGCCGGCAGAGACGCTGCGGGCGGAAGGCGTGATCGGCATCATCCTTTCCGGCGGGCCCCAGAGCGTTTACGCCAAGGGTGCGCCGCATCCCGACTGCGCCATCTTCTCGCTCGGCGTGCCGGTGCTCGGCATCTGCTACGGCGTGCAGCTCATGGGACATTTTCTCGACGGCAAAGTTGCGCCGAGCAAGGCCCGCGAGTACGGCCACGGCGTCCTGACGGTGAAAAAGCCCGGCCAGCTCTTTGCCGGGTTGCCCCGCAAGTTGCGCGTGTGGAATTCCCATGGCGACAAGCTCACCCGCCTGCCGCCCGGTTTTGCCGCCATCGGCACGACGGAAAACTCCCCGTTTGCCGCGATCGGGGACGTGGACCGGCGTTTCTACGGCATCCAATTTCATCCCGAGGTGTTTCACACCGAGCGCGGTGTTGACCTCATTCGCAACTTTCTCGTGCGCATCTGTGGCGCGGAGCAGGATTGGACGACGCGCGACTTTATCTCGCACGCCGTGGCCGGCATCCGCGCGACGGTCGGCAAGTCGCGTGTCATCCTCGGCCTTTCCGGTGGCGTCGATTCGTCGGTCGCCGCCGCGCTCATCCACAAGGCCATCGGCCGCCAGCTCACCTGTGTTTTTGTGGACAACGGTTTGCTCCGCGCGGGCGAGCGCGCGGCGGTCATTGCGCTCTACAAGAAACATTTCCATATCGACCTTCGCGTCGCCGATGCCTCGGTCATTTTCCTGCGCCGCCTGCGCGGCGTGGCCGACCCCGAGGAGAAGCGGAAAATCATCGGCCGCACCTTTATCACGGTGTTTGAGAAATCCCTCCGTTCGATCGGCCGGGCGGAGTTTCTCGCCCAGGGCACGCTTTATCCCGATGTGATCGAGAGCGTTTCCATCGGCAACAACCCCGCCTCGCTGATCAAGAGCCACCACAATGTCGGCGGCCTGCCCGAGCGGATGAAGCTCAAGCTCCTCGAGCCGTTGCGCGAACTTTTCAAGGACGAGGTGAGGGAGGTCGGCGCCGCGCTCGGCCTGCCGCGCGAGGTCGTCTGGCGCCAGCCGTTCCCCGGTCCCGGCCTCGGCGTGCGCGTCCTCGGTGAAATTTCTCCCGACAAACTCGTCATCCTGCGGGCGGCCGACGCGATCCTGCAGGAGGAGATGATGGCCAGCGGCTGGTATTGGAAAGTGTGGCAGTCGTTCTGCGTTTTCCTGCCGGTGAAGACCGTCGGCGTCTTTGGCGATGAGCGCAATTATGCCTACGTGATCGCGCTGCGCATTGTCGAAAGCATCGATGCGATGACGGCCGACTGGACCCGCCTGCCTTATGAATTGTTGCAAAAAATCTCCAGTCGCATAACCAACGAGGTGCGAGGTGTTTCCCGCGTTGTCTTCGATGTCAGCTCAAAACCCCCTGCCACCATCGAATGGGAGTAAACAATTCCCTGTGGCGCAGGTCTTACTATACTCCCATGACCAAGTCTTTTAACTTTCTAACCATCGCGTTGTTCACCGCCTGTCTCGTGACGCGCGCCTTCGCCGATACCGATGCCATCATCGCCAAGGCGCGTGCTTATCTCGGCCCGGACGCCACGCTCGATGCCATCACCTCCATCCGTTATGTTGGCACGCTGGCCAGCGAAGAAACGATCAAGGACAAGGACGGCCGGCAAATCACGCGACCCTTCAAGGGCACGATTGAAATCATTTTTCAGAAACCCTATAGTCAACGCGTCACCCTGGTTTCCTACAAAGGCACGGAGACCACGGCGCTCGACGACTTCGAAGCGTGGCGCCACCTGCAAGATGCAACCGACGCCAAGCGCTGGAGCCTCACGTTGCTCAACAAGGACCAGGTCAGGAGCCAGCGCGCCAACACGTGGGAAAACATCGCCTTTTACCGAGGCATCGAGCGCCGCGGCGGCCATGTCGAGGATCTCGGTTCCCATGTCATCGACGGCCATACCTGTGAGAAACTGGCTTTTGTGCATGAGCCCGGCCTCACGTTTAATCGTTATTTCGACGCGGCCACCGGCGAGCTTATCCTGACGGAGACGGAAAACGGCAACCTCACCCGTGAACAAGGGGAATTGATGGTCAATGGCGTGCGTTTTCCGAAATCCCTCATAAACATCACGAAGGATCCCGTCACCGGCCGGGAAAGCACCCTCGTTATCACGTTGGAAAAAATCACGCTGAACGAAGTTTTCCCCGAGCGCCTCTTTGCCGTGCCGATGTACACGGTCAAGTGAAAGCCTGCTTGCAGGCTTTCATCCTGAGCGAAGCGAAGGATCCCCATCCTATTGCAGGCTGTCACCTTTCTCTGGCCACACCACGGTTTTTTCGTTGAGCTCATTCTGTGCGTCTCCTTCGCTTTTCTGATCCGGCCTTCGCCACCGACCTCGCCACCTTTTGCCGCGGCGCCGAGGCCTCGGCTGAAATTTCTGCGGCCGTCGCCGCGATCCTCGCCGATGTCCGTTTGCGCGGCGATGCCGCCGCCGCCCATTACGCGGAGAAATTTGACGGGGCCAAACTCGCGCCCGAACACTTCCGTGTGCCCGCCGCCGAGCTGGCGGCCGCCGCCCGCCGCCTGCCTGCCGCCGAACGCGCGGCCCTGCGCGCCGCGCATGCCTCCATCGTCGCCTTCAACCGCCGCGGACTGCCGCAGGCCTGGACCGGCCGCAACCCGCAGGGCGCGCTCGTCGGCGAGAAATTTGACCCCATCCGCCGGGTCGGCCTCTACGTGCCCGGCGGCCAGGTGCCGCTCGTCTCCACGGTGCTCATGACGGCCACGCTCGCGAAAATCGCGGGCTGCCCGGAGATCGCCGTCTGCACCCCGTCCGACCGCGAGGGCCGCATCGCCGACGGCATCCTGGCGGCGCTGCACCTCGTGGGCGTGCGCGAAGTTTACGCCATCGGCGGCGTGCATGCCATCGGCGTGATGGCCTACGGCACCGCCATGATCCCGGCGGTGGACAAGATTTTTGGCCCCGGCAATGCGTATGTCTGCGAGGCCAAGCGGCAGGTCTTTGGCGCGGTTGGCGTGGATTCGCTGCCCGGCCCGAGCGAGGTGATGATCATCGCCGATGGCACGGCGCGGGCCGATTTCATCGCGGCCGATCTCCTCGCGCAAGCCGAGCACGGCTCGGGCAAGGAAAAGATCTACCTCGTCACCACCTCGGAAAAAACCATTGATGCAGTCACCACGGAAATCGCCGTGCAGCTGAAGGGCCTGTTGCGCTCGGAGCAGGCGCAGCGCGTGCTCGACCATGGCTTTCTCGCCGTCGAGGTGAAGGCGTTTACCCAGGCCGCCGAAGTGGCGAACTACGTCGCGCCCGAGCACCTTGAGCTGTTCGTCGACAAGAAATCCGCCGCCATGCTGGTGAAAAAAATCACCACGGCCGGCGCCATCATGCTCGGCGCGGACACGCCGACGGCCCTGGGTGATTTCACCGCCGGGCCCAGCCACGTGCTGCCGACCGGCCGCGCCGGGCGTTTCTTCAGCGGCCTGCGCGTGGCGGATTTCCTGCGCCGCACGAGCATCATCCGCTACGACCGCGCCAGCGTGAAGAAGGGCCACAAAGTTGTCGCCGCCTTCGCGCGCATGGAACAACTCGACGCCCACGGCCGCAGCGTGGCTGTGCGGCTTAGTTGAAGGTTGAAAGTTGAAAGAGGCGAAAGCTTCGATTTGCAAAGACGAGCTTTCAACTGTCGTCTTTCAACTTTCAACCAAGACTACTTCGCCATGTCTGACCTTACCTCATTTTCATTGCCGCATATTGCCAGGCTTCACGCCTATACGCCCGGCCTTCAGCCGGGCGAATCCGGCTGGCTGAAGCTTAACACCAACGAAAATCCCTATCCGCCGAGCCCGCGCGTGGCGGAGGCTTTGCTCCGCGAAATCGGGGCCGACGGTGTGTCGCTGCGGCTGTATCCGAACCCGGCGAGCGCGCCGCTGCGGGCTGCCCTCGCCAAACATCACGGACTGAAGCCGGAAAATGTTTTTGTCGGCAACGGTTCCGACGACGTGCTCAACCTGCTGGTGCGCTGCTTCTGCGCGCCGACGGTCGCGGCCGGCTTCACCTGGCCCAGCTACTCACTTTATCCCGTGCTGGTCGAAATCCAGGATGGCCGCGCGGCCATGATTGAATTCGACCGCACGATGCGCCTGCCGCTGGAAAAAATTGCCGCCTCGCATGCGAGGGCGTTTTTTCTCACTTCGCCCAACGCGCCCACCGGGGTCGGTTTTGCCAATGCCGGGATCGAAAAAATCCTGGCTGCGTTCCACGGCATCCTTGTCGTGGACGAAGCTTACGCCTCGTTCGCCAGCGAAAACGCCGTGCCGCTGCTCGCGCTGTATCCTCGACTGGTCGTCGTCCGAACCTTCTCCAAGTCGCACGCGCTGGCCGGCATTCGCGTGGGTTATGCGCTCGCGCATCCCGAGCTCATCGGCCTGCTCGACCGGGTGAAAGACAGTTACAATGTCAGCCGCCTGTCGCAGGCCGCTGCGCTCGCCGCGCTCGGCGACTCCGGCTACTACGATGCGATCATCGGCAAAATCGTGGCCACGCGAGATGCTTGCGTCCGGGAATTCTCCACCCAGCGCGGCTGGTTCACCTATCCGTCGCAGGCAAATTTCATCTTTACCGAGCCATGCGACGCCCGCGGTGGAACCGGGCCGAATGTCGCCAAAGCGCTCTATGACTTCCTTTTTGCGCGTAAAATCCTCGTGCGCCATTTTCCGAGCCACGCCTTGACCGCGTCATTTCTTCGCATCAGTGTCGGCACGGACGACGAGATGCTTGTCCTCTCCGAGGCCCTCGACGCATGGCAAAAACAAAAACCAACTCCCGCGTAGCCACGATCTCGCGCAAGACCGCCGAGACCAATATTTCGCTTACCCTGGCGATCGACGGCCGCGGCACTGCGCAGATCGAGACCGGCGTGGCGTTCTTCGACCACATGCTCACGCTGTTCGCCAAGCACGGGCTGTTCGACCTCACGGTGAAGGCGAAGGGCGACACCGATGTCGATTATCACCACACGGTCGAGGACGTAGGCCTCGTGCTCGGCCAGGCCTTCAAGGAGGCGCTGGGCGACAAGCTTGGCCTCCGCCGTTACGGATTTTTCCTGCTGCCGATGGACGAATCGCTCGCCCGCGTCGTCGTGGATATCGGCGGGCGGCCGCACCTGGTTTACGAGGTCGAGGCGCCGACCATGTTCGTGCGCGATTTCAACCTCGCGCTGGTGAAGGAATTTTTTCGGGCCTTCAGCAACGCGCTCGGTGCGAACGTGCACGCCAAGCTTGTTTACGGCGAGGAGCCCCACCATGTGGCCGAGGCGCTCTTCAAGTGCCTCGCGCGTGCGCTCGACCTGGCCACCCAGATCGACCCGCGGGCGGAAGGCTTGCTGCCGAGCACAAAAGGGCAAATTTAGTTAAATTCAAGGTTCCCTGTTCTAGGTTCAAGGTTGGTTGAGCTCACAACGTTGAATCTTGAACTGGGAACCTTGAACTTCTCTCAACGAACTTCTGCTTTCCGAACCTTGAACAGGGAACTTTGAACCTAGAACATCCAGTTATAGCCGTGATCGACAACGGCGTTTGCAACCTCCGCAGCGTGACCAAGGCGGTCGAGGCGGCGGGAGGCCTGCCGCGTGTCGTCACTGTGCCTGACCAGGTGGGCAAGGCGGAGGGCCTCATCCTGCCCGGGGTGGGGGCGCTGGCCGACTGCGTCGGGGCCCTGCGCCGCACCGGGCTGGACGAGACCGTGCGCGCCTGGATCGGCGAGGACCGGCCGTTTCTCGGCGTGTGCCTCGGCCTGCAGGCGCTTTTCGAATTTTCCGAGGAAGCCGACACGCCCGGCCTCGGCATTTTCCCGGGCCGGGTGGTGCGCTTCCGCCTGCCGGGCGACCTGAAAGTGCCGCACATGGGCTGGAACACGGTGCGCTTCGTGCAGCCGGGTTCGCCGCTCGCCACCGGCCTCGCGCCGGAGGGCGAAGCTTTCTATTTCGTGCACAGCTACTACGCCGTGCCGAGCGATCGCGCGCTCGTGCTGGCCGAGTGCGACTATGGCAGTCCCTTTACCGCGGCCATTGCTCGTGGCCGCTGCTTTGCCACGCAATTTCACCCCGAGAAAAGCCAGGCGAAAGGCCTGCAGATTTATCGTAACTTCATTGGCGTGGCGACCGGGGCGCTGTCGCCGGTCGCAGCCTGATACCAATTTAAGGTAGGGCGCGACCGCCGGGCGCGCCGAGGCCTTCCGAATCCATTTTTACAGAAGGTCGCAAAGGACACAAGAGACTGGTGTTGGCTCGCACCAAATTTCCACGCAGGCTCTGTTATTGCCTTTGATGGTGAAATTCCCGCGACTCTTCGCGATCTTGGTGTAAAAATCATTTCGAGAACCACGGCGGGCCCAGCGGCGACGAGTGCACAGCCTCGGCGGTCCCGGCCTACCCCAGAATTCAAACTAAGGTCGCCCTAGCAGCCCATCTTCTACTCTTGAAGCCCTGTGCTAATGGTGCCCGGGCCGGAGGGATAGGATCGAACTTTTCTTTGCCACGGAGGAAGTTTATCGCACTGTTATTCCCATGGCTGATACCGCCCTCCTTAAACTCGATACCAAGGAAGTCACCCTGCCGGTCATTGTCGGCACTGAAGGCGAACGCGCCATCGATACGCGCAAGCTCCGCGCCGATACCGGCTACATCTGTTTCGACCAGGGTTATGGCAACACCGGCTCGTGCGACAGCGCCATCACTTATCTCGACGGCGACAACGGCATTCTCCGTCACCGGGGCTATCCCATCGAGCAGCTCGCGGAAAAGAGTAATTTTGTCGAGACCGCCTATCTCGTGATCTATGGCGAACTGCCGAACCAGGAGCAGCGTCGAGCCTTTGGCCAGAATTTGCGCGAGCACGCTGCCATCGAGATGCAGATGCAGGAAATCTTCAAAGGCTATCCCAAGGATGCGCCGTCGATGGCCATGCTCTCGTCCATTGTCGGCTCGCTCGCCGCGCATTATTCGACCCTCGCTACCAATAACTTTGAGAAGGACCTCAAAAACTTCGACACCGCCGCGGCCATCGCCATCTCGAAGATTCGGACCATTGGCGCGATGATCTATCGGTATCAGCGCGGCCTGCCTTACGTTTTTCCCAAGCACGAGCTGCCGTTTTGCGAGAACTTCCTGCACATGATGTTCACGGAACCGTACAAGGACTACGTGGCTGTGCCGGAAGTCGCCAAGGCGCTCAACCTCGTGCTGCTTCTGCATGCCGACCACGAGCAGAATTGCAGCACCTCGACCCTGCGCATGGCGGCTTCGAGCGCGGCCAACCTCTTCACCTCCATCGCGGCCGCCATCTGTGCGCTGTCCGGCCCGCTGCACGGCGGCGCCAACTCGGCCGTCGTGGAAATGCTTCAGGCCATCCACGACGAGGGCGACGACGGCTCGCGCTTCATTGCGGCGGCCAAGTCGGGCAACAAGAGCAACCGCCTGATGGGCTTTGGCCACGCGGTCTATCGCAATTTCGATCCCCGCGCCAAGATCATCGGCCGGGCCTGCGACGAACTGCTCAACAAGCTGGGGGTGAAAGACCCGCTGTTCGACATCGCCAGGAACCTCGAGCAGGCCGCGCTGCATGATGAGTATTTTATTTCGCGCAAGCTTTACCCAAACGTCGATTTCTACAGCGGCATCATCCTGCGCGCCCTCGGCATCCCGGTGAACATGTTCACCGTCATCTTTGCCATCGGCCGCACGCCCGGCTGGATCGCCAACTGGCGGGAAGTGGCGGCCAATCCGAAAGGCCGCATCTACCGCCCGCGCCAGATCTACGTCGGCCCGACCAA
>DATMNP010000014.1:0-15374 GCA_035568935.1 Opitutaceae bacterium
AATTGTCAGGATAAATTTGTCCTTCGTTACAAAGATGAATCCGCCTGCTACACCGCCACCCTCCACCAGGATTCTTTCGTTTCGGCCAAAATTGTTCGAGTGCTTGCGCGGTTATTCGCGCGAACGTTTCTTGGTCGATCTTCTCGCCGGCCTGACGGTCGGCATCGTGGCGCTGCCGCTGGCCATCGGTTTCGGCATTGCGGCGGGCGCGACGCCTGGCGCTGGCATTTTCACGGCGATCATCGGCGGTTTCATCGTGTCGGCGCTGGGTGGCTCGCGGGTACAGATCGGCGGCCCGGCGGGCGCATTCGTCGGGCTGGTTTACATGGTCATCGTGCAATATGGCATGCCCAATTTGCTGCTCTGCACGGCGATGGCGGGCGTGTTCCTTTTCATCCTCGGTGCGGCGCGGCTGGGCTCGCTCATCAAGTTCGTCCCGCACCCGATCACGACCGGATTCACCTGTGGCATCGCCATCACGATCATCTCGACGCAGGTGAAGGATTTTTTTGGGCTGAAACTCGACCCGGTGCCGGCGAGTTTCCTGGAGAAGGCGGTCGCGCTCGGCCGGGCGCTGCCGACGTTGAGCTGGGCCACCGTGGCGATCGGGGTGGGGGCCTTCGTGCTCATCAAGCTGTGGCCGAAAGCCTGGGCGCGGCGCGTGCCGGGTTCCATCATCGCGATTATCGTGGGCACGCTCGTCGTCTCCCTGCTCAAGCTGCCGGTCGAGACGATCGGCGAGCGGTTTGGCGACAACGGCATCCCGCACGGGTGGCCGGCGTTTCACCTGCTTTCATTTGACTGGCAGCATCTCGGCGGCCTGATCCGGCCGGCGGTGGCCATTGCACTGCTTGGCTCCATCGAGTCGCTGCTTTCGGCGGTCGTGGCCGACGGTATGATCGACGACCGGCATGATTCAAACCAGGAGCTGATGGCGCAGGGGATCGCCAATTTCGTGGTGCCGTTTTTCGGCGGCATCCCCGTGACGGGTGTGCTCGCGCGCACGGCGGTGAACGTCCGCAATGGCGCCAGGGCGCCCATCGCCGGCATGGTGCACTCGCTGACGCTGCTACTCATCGTGCTGCTGGCTGCGCCATTGGCGAAGTTCATCCCGCTCACGGTGCTCGGGGCGGTGCTGATCGTCGTATCGCTCCAAATGGGCGAGTGGGACGAGTTTCTTTTGCTGCGCCGGCAGACGAAGAGCGACGCGGTGGTTTTCCTGGTGACGTTTGTGCTCACGGTTGTTTTCGACCTGTCGGTCGCCGTCGAGATCGGCATGGTGCTGGCGGCGTTTCTCTTCGTCAAACGCGTGGCCGACACGACGCAGGTGTCGGCGCACGATGATGAGAACGGTGCCGCCGGGCAGGGCCACGAGCGCGTCGAAAACCTCCCGTCCGGCGTGTTGGTCTATCGCGTCTTTGGCGCGCTGATGTTTGGCGCGGCGGACAAGCTCGACACCGTCATGCGCCGGGCCAATGCCGACACGCGCGTCGTGATCCTGCACCTGGCGGCGCTGACGGCGCTCGACGGCACCGCGCTCAACGCACTGGATACGCTGCAAGAAAAGCTTCATCGCCACGGCCGGCACCTGGTGCTGAGCGGGCCCCACACGCAGCCATATGCGCTGATGGAAAAGATGGGATTCCTGGAGCGCGTGGGCCGCGACAATGTCGTGGCGGACCTGGATGCGGCGGTGGCGCGGGCGAGCAGGCTGCTCGAGCAGAAATAAAACCAACGCCTCACGAGGCGTTGGTTTTATCCGAGCACGGTTTTCAAAATCTTGCCGAGGTCGGTGACGCGGTAGGGCTTGGTGAGATACCCGCAGAAGCCCAGGTCGAGAAAGCGTTTGGCCATGGCGTCATTGTCGTAGCCGCTGGCGACGATGGCGCGCACATCGGGGTCGAGTTCGCGCAGCTCCTTGAACGTCTCCTCGCCGCCGAGCCCGCCGATGACGGTGAGGTCGAGGATGACGGCGTCATAGGGCCGGCCGACGTTGAGGTAGCGGCGGTAGAACGCGATGGCCTCCTCGCCGGTGTGCGCAACGTCGTATTTGTATTCGAGGCTGGTGAGCATTTTCCCGGTGAGTTCGCAGATCTTCGGGTCGTCGTCCATGTAGAGGACGCGGCCGGTGCCGAAGCGAAGGGTGGGCGCGTGGCGGGCCTCGACCTCGGGGGCGCTGGCGGCGGGCGGGAGAAAAACGGTGAAGACGGTGCCTTCGCCGACGGTGGAATCGACGCCGATCTGGCCGCCGTGCTGCTGCACGATGGAGAGCACGGTGGAAAGGCCGAGGCCGGTGCCGTGTTTTTTGGTCGTGAAGAAAGGATCGAAGATTTTCTGGAGATTCTCGGGCGCGATGCCGCAGCCGTTGTCGCGGATTTCGAATTCGACGTAGTTTCCGGCGGGCAGCGGCGGGACCTGGCCTTCGTTGATCGCGGTGTTGGAGGCGCGCAACTGGATCTTCCGGCCGGGCTCGCCCTGCATGGCCTGGACGGCATTGACCACGAGGTTTTGAAAGACTTGCAGGATTTGCGCGCGGTTCACGAGCACGGGCGCGGCCTCGGGCGGCGCATCGATGGAAACCTCCACGGTGGTGCCGGCGGCGGCGATGCGCGCGGCCTCGTTGAGGATGTCGGCGGGTGCGACGACGTTCTTGGCATTGGTGCCGCCCTTGGCAAAGAGCAGCAGCTGCTTGGTGAGGGACTTGGCGGCGAGGCAGGCCTTTTCGCTGTCGGCGAGCGCGGAATAATCCCGGGTGTCCTTGGCCAGCGAAACGCCGCCGAGGATGGTGGTGAGAAGATTGTTGAAATCGTGCGCGATGCCGCTGGCGAGCAGGCCGAGGGACTCGAAGCGGTTGGTTTTGATCAGCTCGTCCGGGCTGAGCGTGAGTTCGTCGGGATTGCGGAAAACAAAAACGAAGCCCTGAAGGCGGCCGGCGGCATCAAAGGACTGGCGCGCGATCCAGACGATGGGCAGGGGTTCGGAGCCGGTGGCGGTGACGAGGGCATGTTCCGCGGTGAGGCCGAGCGGTTCGACGGCCGCCAGCACGCGGTCGAAAGCGTCCTCGGCGGTCGAGAGGTCGCGGCGGACAAGCTGGAAAACTTTTCCCACGGGCTGCCCGAGGGCGCTTTCAGGGGCACAACCGATGAGTTGCGCCGCCTTGGCGTTGAGGGATAGGATTTCTCCCTCCGCGCTGGTGACGAGCACGGCTTCAGCGAGTGCGGAGAGAGCCTCGGTGAGGAGCACGGATGGAAGCGGGACATCGCCGGCGGCGGGAGCGGGAGCATGGGCCGGCCGCGTGAGGTGAAAGCCGATGACGCGCTGCAGCTCGCCCCTGGTGGAAAACTGGCGGCAGGCGCCGAGCAGCACGGAAATGAAGCTGCCGTTCTTGTGACGCAGGCGGCCGGGTTCGAGGTAGGTTGTTTCGCCGGGGTGGCGCGCCAGGAAGAAAGATTCAAGGCCATTCACGACTTCGGCCGGTGGCAGTGCGCTGCGAAATGCTTCCGCGGCGTCCATCATTTCATCCTTCGCATAGCCCAGAAGGCCTTGCCATGCGGGCGAGAGCCAGAAGCGGTTTTGGGCGAAATCGAGATCGAACACACCGAGCGGGCCGTCATGGGCGAGGCCGTGCAGCCGTTCCTCGCTGGCGAGGGCGGCCTCTTCCTGCTCCTTGCGTTCCGTGATGTCGAGGTGAATGCCCGCCACGCGTTCGAGCTCGCCGCCGTCGCCGAAAATCTGCACGCCGCAGCTTTGGATCCAGAGATAGCGGCCGCGGCGGTGCTGCATGCGGAATTCGAGCGAGAAGGGGCGGGCGCCGGTGCCGGTTTTTTTTGCGGCTTGGTCGGGCGCGGCGGCGGAATCGTCGGGATGGAGCAGCTTGAGCCATGTGTCATACGTGTTGGCCAGCTCGTGCTCGGTGAATCCGAGGATTTTTTTCCAGCCGGTTGAGTAATAAATCTGGCGGTCCTTGAAATTGAGGTCGAAGAACCCGAGGGAACTTTTTTTGGCCAGCACCGCGAGACCGGCCAGCTCGTCCGGTACGGCGGCGGCTTGGGCGGGCGCCGGTGTGTCCGATGGCATCACGTGCGCAAAGTAGCAGGGGGCGTCGGTGCCGGGAATTGTTTCGAGGCGCACGGAGACTTCACGGTGCGCGCTCTCGTGCGGTTGTGCGGTGAGCGTCACCGTTTGGCCGAGCGCCGCGGCGAGGAGCACTTCCCATTGGGCTTCGACCCAGTCGGGTTCGCGCGAAGTGACTTCAAAGAAAAATAGATGGGGAAAGGCTTCGCCGATCAGTTCCGTCTCACCCGCCTGCCAGAGTTGCCGAGCGGTTGCATTGGCCAGCGTGATGCGGCCGCTGGCGTCGAGCGTCAACACCGCCACCGCTTGGGCCGGCGAGGCCTGGGTTGGTGCGGACGTTGCAATGGATTTGAGATGCGAGCTCACAAGGGCGCGAAGGAATAACGACAGCTTTTCATGCGAGGATGAAAGACCCATCGGCGAACGCTGCCATTAGATGCTTACATACTGCAGTTTTGTAAAATAACAACTTTATTAAATTATTCACAAAACACTTGCATTTTTATGGGCTGTGTTGCGCGCGATCCATCCATCAACCTGCCCAGCAAGGAAATCGATGAATTTTGGGTGGTCATTGAGGCAAGGAATATGGGTAAAACTTTTACCGCCAGCCGTGAGAAAGGCCTCACGGCCTGTAATGCGGATTTCCTCCAATGTCTCGAGGCAGTCGGCGGTGAAGGCCGGTGTAATGACCAGGAGATTTTTTTTACCGGCGCCCGGCAGGCGTTCGAGTTCGTGGTCGGAGTAGGGCTCAAGCCAGGGCTCGCCGGCGAGGCGGGACTGGAACGAAACCGACCAGCGCGCTGGATCGAGGCCGGCGCGGGCGGCAAAGGCGCGCGTGGTTTGAAAAACCTGCGCCCGGTAGCAGGTGGCGTGGGCGGGTGAGCAGGTTTGGCAGCAATGGGGCGCAGTCATGCAATGCACTTGCGAGGAGTCGGCCTTGCGCAGATGGCTCACCGGCAGGCCGTGATAGCTGAAAAGAAGATGGTCGTAGGGTCTTTCCAAATACGGCCGGGCCGAGGCGACCAGAGCGTCGATGTAGCCGGCCTCGGCGTAAAACGGCTGCACGACGGTGAAACGGAGCGCGGGCGAAAACTTTTTGGCCTCGGCGAAAACCTTGGCCACGACCGTTTCCCAGCTCGACATGGCATAGTGGGGATATTGCGGGAAAAGCAGGATGTCATCGACGCCATCGGCCACGAGTTGGGCCAGGACGGGCGCGATGGCCGGCTGGCCGTAGCGCATGGCGAGCGCAACCGGCACGGGCGTGCGCGCGGCGAGTTTTTCCCGCACCTGGCGCGAGGTCGCGATGAGCGGCGAGCCGTCCGGTGTCCAAACCTTGGCGTAGGCGTGCGCGGAGCGCTTGGGCCGGGTGCGCAGGATGACGCCTTCAAGCAGCAGCCAGCGGAGGGCGGCAGGCATGTCGAGCACGCGTTCGTCGCCCAGGAATTCGCGCAGGTAGCGGCGCACATCGGGCACAGACGGCGAGTCGGGTGAACCCAGGTTGACGAGCAGGACGGCTTGCTTGGCCATAAAAGCAATAGCAAGTAACAAGTAACAAGTGGCAAGGAACAAGATTACTCTGGCGCGGCGAAGCCCCTAGACTTTGCTCGGGGCCCTGAGCATGTCGAAGGGCCGAGGACTTTTCTTGCTGCTTGATTACTTGCCGCTTGTTACTTGCGCAGGCTAACGCGGGCGCGACGACTGGATCTGGCGGATGAGGCGGTGCGTGTTTTCCGGTGTGATGCGGTCGGTGACGACCGTCGCCGGATAGTTATGCTCGATGTCGAGCCTCAGCCCGTTCTCCTCGCCGGGCCGCACGAATTGCTCGACGAAATCGAGCCCGCCGCGCGAGCGCAGCCAGCGGTAATAGGCGTCGATGTCGTCCGACTCCACCACGATGTCGAGCCGAAGAAAAACCGAGCAATAAAGCGTCAGGTCGCGAAACGAGAGAAACCACGTTGGCGGATTCACGAGCTGATCCCGGATGATGAGTGTCATCGAGCGAAGCGTTTCCTTCCTGTAGCAGTAGTATTGCCAAAATCATCATAAGGCGAAGAAATTTTATCCAAAATCCAATGAATGGCAGCAGCGGACTCTTGCCTTTTTCGGCGTGCGCCGCCGTGCTGGTGATGGACGACAAATTTTTATGACCACTCCACGCAAGCCTGTAGTTCTCATCATTCGCGACGGCTGGGGCCGGAACCCGTTTCCCGAGCAAAATGTCTTCAATGCCGTCTACCTCGCAAAAAAGCCGTGCGACGACATGCTGCACAAGAAATATCCGCACGCCCTGGTGTTCGCCGGCGGGTATGCCGTCGGCCTGCCCGAAGGCGTGATGGGCAACAGCGAGGTCGGCCATGAGAACATCGGCGCGGGCCGCATTGTCGAGCAGGAGCTCCTGCGCCTGAACATGCTTTTTTCCAAGAAGCGCCTCGCGACGAATGCCGCGTGGAACAAGGTGGTCATGCACGTGCAATCGCACAAGTCGCGCCTGCACCTCATGGGCATCGTGTCCGACGCCGGCGTGCACGGCATGCTTGAGCATCTCTACGGCATCCTGCGCCAGGCAAAAGCGGATGGCGTGAAGGAAGTTTTTATCCATGCTTTCACTGACGGCCGCGACACCCCCCCGATGAGCGGGCTGGAATATATCAGGCAGGTCGAGAAACAGTGCAAAAAAATCGGTTTGGGCCAGATCGCCACGGTGTGCGGGCGCTTCTGGGCGATGGATCGCGACAACCGCTGGGAGCGCGTGAGCAAGGCCTACTTCATGCTCACCGGGAAAAAAGTGGAAGCCACCGCGCCCAGCGCCGAGGCGGCCGTGTCGCAGTATTACAAGAAGCCGCTCACCGAAACGCAAAAGGGCGACGAGTTTGTCGCGCCCACGTGGGTCGTGGGCGCCGACGGCCAGCCCATCGGAACCATCCGCGACGGCGATGGCATTGTTTTCTACAACTACCGGGGCGACCGCCCGCGCGAAATTACAAAGGCGTTCATGCTCGATGGCTTCAAAGGTTTCGATCGCGGCCCGAAGCTCAATCTGTGCTTTGCGACGATGACCGAGTACGAAGTGGGCCTGCCCGTGGACGTGATTTCGCCCAAGCCGGAGCCGCTGAAAAACATCCTCGGCCAGGTCGTGAGCGACGCGGGCCTCGCACAGTTCCGCTGCGCCGAGACGGAAAAAAATCCGCACGTCACTTTTTTCTTCAACAACTACCGTGTGGAGCCGTTTCCCGGCGAGGACCGGGCCTGCCCGCCGAGCCCGAAAGTGGCGACCTACGACATGGCGCCCGAAATGTCCGCGGCCGAGGTCACGAGGCTCACCAAGGAAGCGATCCTTTCCGGCAAATACGGCCTGATCGTGGTCAATTTCGCCAATCCCGACATGGTCGGGCACACCGGCTCGCTCACGGCGGCGATCAAGGCCGTCGAGGTGACCGACCGGGGAGTGGCCGAGTTGCTCGACGCGATTAAAAAAATGAAGGGCCAGGCGCTGGTTTGCGCCGACCACGGCAACTGCGAGCAGATGTGGGATCCCGTGAACAATTGCCCGCATACCTCGCACACCACCAACCGCATCGAGGCGTTTGTGGTGGGCACTAAATTTGCCGGCAAAAAAATGCGGCTGCGCCGGGGCGGCCGCCTTTGCGATCTCGCGCCGACCCTCCTGGAACTCATGGGCCTGACGAAGCCAAAGGAAATGACGGGCGAGAGCCTGCTCCCTCATCCGAGGAAAAAGAAGACGACAGCGAAGAAGAAGTGACGGGTGTGGACGAGTCGAAGCTACGTAGATATCTCTGACGGTACGAATCATACTCATTCTCTTAATCGTTCTCGTTCTCTCGCCTTGAGCCGATCAGGAGAACGATAACGAGTATGCGAACGAGAAAGATTGGATGAGCTTCGCTAAGTTTATGTTTGCCCGTGGGTGGGACGCTCCATTTAGCTCGTCATTTACACGATTCGAATCCCCATGAAGCGCACCCATCATTGTGCCCAGTTAAACCAAGCCGATCTCGGCGCCAGCGTCGCGCTGGCCGGCTGGGTCGATTCGCTGCGCGACCACGGCGGCATCCTCTTCATCGACCTGCGCGACCGCAAGGGCGTCACGCAGGTGAAGTTCGACCCGCACGTGAACCAGGATCTCGCGGCCCAGGCGGCGCAGGTGAAGCCGGAGTCGGTCATCAGCATTGCGGGCAAAGTCGTTCCGCGCCCCGAAGGCACGGTCAATTCCGCGCTGCCCACGGGCGCGATCGAAGTCGATGCGACGGCGCTGGAGATTTTAAACCTTTCCGAGACGCCGCCCTTTCCGCTCGACGACGCCGGTGGCGACAAGGTCAACGAGGATCTGCGCCTCACCTACCGCTACCTCGACCTGCGCCGGCCGAAGATGCGCAAGAACCTCCAGGTGCGGCACAAGGTGGCCAAGGCCATCCGCGATTATTTTGACGCCAACGAATTCATCGAGGTCGAGACGCCTGCGCTGTTCAAAAGCACGCCCGAGGGTGCGCGCGAGTACCTCGTGCCGTCGCGCATCCACCCCGGCCAGTTCTACGCGCTCTCGCAGTCGCCGCAGCAGTTCAAGCAGATCCTCATGGTTGCTGGCGTGGAAAAATATTTCCAGATCGCGCGCTGCTTCCGCGACGAGGACCTGCGGGCCGACCGCCAGATGGAGTTCACTCAGGTGGACGTCGAGGTGTCGTTCATCGACCGCGAAGGCATCTACGCGCTCTTCGAGGGCATGCTGAAAAAAGTCTGGCAGGACACGCTCGGCGCCGATCTGCCGGTGCCGTTCCCGCGACTCGCGTTTGTCGATGCGATGAACCGCTTCGGCGTGGACAAGCCCGATACGCGCTTCGGCCTCGAGCTGGCCGATTTCACGGAGACGTTCCGCAGTTCGGGTTTCAAGGTCTTCGCGGCCACGGTCGCGGGTGGCGGCGTCATCAAGGCGCTCAACGCCAAAGGGCTCGCCGATCTCACGCAGGGCGAGCTCAAGAGCCTTGAGGAAGTCGCAAAATCGCTCGGCGCAAAAGGACTGGCTTTCATCAAGGTCGAGGGCGGCGAATGGAAATCGCCCATCGTGAAGTTTTTTTCCGACGCCGAAAAGGCCGTGCTTACCCAGCAACTCGGCCTGGCCGAGGGCGACATGGCTTTCTTTGCCGCTGCGCCGTGGGAAAAGGCCTGCGCGATCCTCGGACGCATCCGCCTTGAGTGCTCGGTGCTGCTGCAAAAGCGCGGCAAGCTCATGGTGCCGGCCAACCAGTGGAATTTCCTGTGGGTGGTCGATTTTCCGCTCATGTCCTACGACGAGGAAAAAAACCAGTACGTCGCCACGCATCATCCCTTCACCTCGCCGGTGCCGGAGGACGTGGCGTT
This sequence comes from Opitutaceae bacterium, assembly GCA_035568935.1. GTDB lineage: Bacteria > Verrucomicrobiota > Verrucomicrobiia > Opitutales > Opitutaceae > DASRHD01. The sequence continues at coordinate 9,454 of DATMNP010000014.1, forward strand.
GCTCGACAGCGACCCGAAGAAAGTCCGCGGCCAGCACTACGACGTCGTCCTCAACGGCATGGAACTCGGCGGCGGCTCGATCCGCATCCACCAGCCCGCGCTGCAGAAAAAAGTTTTTGAGGACGTGCTGAAGATCCCGGCTGATGTCGTCGAGAGCCGCTTCGGCTACATGCTCAAGGCGTTTACCTACGGCGCGCCGCCGCACGGCGGCATTGCCTTCGGCCTCGACCGCATGGCCGCGCTGCTTTGCGGCACGACGAGCATCCGCGACGTCATCGCCTTTCCGAAAACGCAGAAGGGCCAGGATCTCATGGCGCAGAGCCCGACTCCCGTCACCGCGAAACAGCTCAAGGAACTGCACATCGCGACGGTGCTGCCGGAATGAAGTTTTTAACGCCAAGGCGCGAAGCCGAAACCCGGCATTCCGCTTGGCCTCCCACGATTGATGACATGCCTTGCAATCCAAATGCAATTATGCCGGCGCAGTCCCTCATAAGGCGTGCGGTTCGTCGCCATGATAAGTGCTTTACCTTTTTTCTCGGCGCCGGGTTGGCATAAGCTTTGCTTAACAAAATAGGACAGACCGCATGGCGCGGACACTTTGCTTGAAACCAGATAACCCTCCCAGCCTCCGGAAATTACACACGAATGATTCTTGTGCCGGGTGGCAGGGAAACATGTAAACACATCACCCCCTAAACCATCGCACACGTATGAGACTCATTATTGCCATCATCAAGCCCTTCAAGCTCGAGGAAGTGAAGGAAGCCCTCGCCGAAATCGGCATCGAGGGCATGACAGTCACCGAGGTGAAGGGTTTTGGCCGGCAAAAGGGCCATACGGAAATCTACCGTGGCAGCGAATATACCGTCGATTTTCTGCCCAAGGTGAAACTCGAAATCGCGGTGAGCGATGACATCGCGAGCAAGACGGTCGACACCATCGTCAAGGCGGCCAAGACCGGCAAAATCGGTGACGGCAAAGTTTTTGTGATCCCGCTTGAGGAAGTGGTGCGCATCCGCACCGACGAGCACGGCGAAGCGGCCATCTGAGCCGATAGGTTCATTTTTTGAGGGGCTGGCGCTTTTCTAACGCCAGCCTTTTTCATTTTCAGCGTTTTCCACAAAATTTGGCCGGGGAGAAGCGAAACTTTCTTGCATGAGAATTACTTATCCTGTCGAGTTATATGGATAAGTTAACTTTATATGTACTCTCTGCTCCGCCAACTGAGTCGATTCTTCATCGCGGCCTTGGTCGCTTGCACCACGGCACTAAATGTCAGGGCGATGGCTCCGCCAGCCGTCCACCCGCCCACGCAGGAACAGCGGATCGCCGCCCTCGAGGCCTACGTCACCAACTCCGACCCCGGCCAAAGCCTGACCGGCGTTCCTGGTCCGGGTCACAACGCGTGGATGATGACCAGCGCGGCGCTTGTGCTCTTCATGACACTGCCTGGCCTGGCGCTTTTTTATGGAGGCTTGGTGCGACGGAAAAATGTGCTTTCGGTGCTGGGACAGTGCCTCGGCATTGCGGGCCTCGTCACGATCCTCTGGTGGTCTGTCGGCTACAGCCTGGTTTTTGGCACAAGTTTCCATAGTCAATTTTTCGGCGGCCGGGAGTATTTTTTCCTGCGCGGCGTCACCTCGGCACCCAACACCAATTATGGTTTCTGGGTCTCGCAGAATGTCTTTGCGATGTACCAACTGATGTTCGCGATCATCACGCCCGCGCTGATCGTCGGCGCGATCGCCGAGCGCATGAAGTTCACGTCCATTCTCGTCTTCGTCGCGCTGTGGATGCTGGTCGTTTATTTCCCACTGGCCCACATGATCTGGGGTATCACCGGCTTCATGAACGGCGTGTCGAACCCCAACTCGGCCATCAAAGCCATCGATTTCGCGGGCGGCACGGTCGTGCACATGTCGTCAGGCTGGTCTGCATTGATTCTCTGCATGATTCTCGGGCCGCGCATCGGCTTCGGCAAAGAAAAGATGACGCCGCACAGCATGGTGCTCTGCATGGTCGGCACCGGCATGCTGTGGGTGGGCTGGTATGGGTTCAACGCCGGCTCGGCCATCGGCTCTGATGGTATCGCGGCCAACGCCTTCACCACGACGACCCTCGCCACGGCCGTGGGTGCGTTTACCTGGGGCCTCCTCGAGCTGACGCTCCGCAAGCATGCGTCGATCCTGGGCTTCTGCTCTGGTGCGGTTGCCGGGCTGGTGGTGATCACCCCGGCCTGCGGCTTTGTTAACAGCACCGGCGCCGTCATCATCGGCGTATTTGCCGCCGTGGTGCCTTATTTCTTTGTGAACCAGGTCAAGGCGAAGTTTGGCTACGACGATGCGCTCGACACCTTTGGCGTGCATGCCATCGGCGGCACGATCGGTGCGTTCCTCACCGGCATTCTGGCCGTTCCTGCCACGCTGGCGGATGGGACGGTTAATCCTGGCGCGGTGAATCCCAACCTCGCCGCCAACGTCGATATCTACATCAACCGGGGCGCGCTCTGGCTTGAACAGCTCAAGGCCGTCGGTCTCACCCTCTGCCTGGCGATCGGGGGCACGGTGATCCTCGCTTACCTCGTGAATGCGGTCATCGGCCTCCGGGCCGCGCCCGAAGTCGAGCGCCAGGGCCTCGATATCAACGAGCACGGCGAAGAGGGCTACGTCGAAATTTAACCGCCTGTTTAACCACCAACCCAATAGTACCCATGAAACTCATCATCGCCATTATCAAACCGTTCAAACTCGACGAAGTGAAAGAAGCCCTGACGGCCATTGGCATCGAGGGCATGACCGTCACCGAGGTGAAAGGTTTCGGCCGGCAGAAAGGCCACAAGGAAATCTACCGCGGCAGCGAGTATACCGTGGATTTTCTGCCCAAGATGAAAATCGAGATCGCCGTGACCGACGATGTATACGTCAAGGTGGTGGAAACCATTGTGAAAACCGCCCGGACCGACAAGATTGGCGACGGCAAGGTTTTTGTCCTGCCGCTCGAGGAAGTGGTGCGCATCCGCACCAGCGAGAGCGGCGACATCGCCATCTGAGCCTTTTTTTTAGCGCAAAGGCGCGGAGACGCAGAGAAAGGGTAGGGCGCGTTATCCTTAACGCGCCGGTAAATTTGTGGGCGGGGTGCCCTCACCCCGCATTAGGTCGGTCGCGGGGTGAGGGCACCCCGCCCACATGAAACCGGAAGCCTTTTATGGCTTCCTAGCTTCCGAATTATTCGCCTCGGGCTTTTTCTTCTCCGGCAGCGCGCGCGTGGCGATTTCGGTTTTAATTTTTTCGAGATAAACGGCGAACGGCATTACGCCTTCGTCGCCTCTGGCGCGTGAGCGCACGCTGACTGATTGCGCCTCGGCTTCCTTCGCGCCGAGCACGAGGGTGTAGGGCACCTTGTCGAGTTCGGCGCGGCGGATTTTGGCCCCGAGCTTGTCGCTGTGCTCGTCGAGCGTGGCGCGCACGCCGGCGGCCTTGAGCTGGTCGAGCAGGCCGCGGCCGTAGTCGTTCACCTTGTCGCTGATGGGCACGAGGCGCACCTGCTCGGGCGCAAGCCACGCCGGAAAGTCGCCGGCGAAATGCTCGATCAGCACGCCGCAGAACCGTTCCATCGAGCCGAACGGTGCGCGGTGGATCATCACCGGGCGGTGCGGCTGGTTGTCGGCGCCGATGTAGCTGAGGTCGAAGCGCACGGGCAGGTTGTAGTCCACCTGCACGGTGCCGAGCTGCCATTCGCGGCCGATCACGTCCTTGATGACGAAGTCGATCTTCGGGCCGTAGAACGCGGCCTCGCCTGGCTCCTCGGTGAACGGCACGCCGAGTGTCTTCGCGGCCTCGCGGCAGGCGGACTCGGCCTTGTCCCAATTGGCGGACTCACCGGTGTATTTGTTGGAGTCGGGGTCGCGCAGGCCGACGCGCACGCGGTAATCGCTCATGCCGAGCGTGGTCAGCACGATCTTCACGAGTGCGAGGCAGCCGAGCACCTCGGCGGCGACCTGTTCCTCGGTGCAGAAGAGGTGGGCGTCGTCCTGGGTAAAACCGCGGACGCGCGTCATGCCGTTGAGCTCGCCGGACTGTTCCCAGCGGTAAACGGTGCCGAACTCGGCCAGGCGCACCGGCAGGTCGCGATAGGAATGCGGCTGCGACGCGAAAATCTTGATGTGGTGCGGACAGTTCATCGGCTTCAGCATGAAGCCGTCGAGCAACTGGTCGTTCGGTTTTACCCGGTCGGGCGTGATGGTGACCTTGCCGGTGCGCTGGTTAATCTGCTCGGCGAGCTGGGCAGAGACGGCCTCGAGGCGCACGACCATCTCGGCGCACGAACAGCCCTCGTGGAGGAGCTTCGCCAGCGACTCGTTTTCGACGACCGGCGTGAACTGAGATTCCTTGTAGTACGGAAAGTGGCCGGAAGTTTTGTAGAGCTCGAGCTTGCCGATGTGCGGCGTGAAGACCTGCGAGTAACCCTGCTTGCGCAGCTCCTCGCTGATGAAGTTCTGTAACTCCTGGCGGATGATGGAGCCGTTGGGCGTCCAGAGGATGAGGCCCTGGCCGACGTCATCGTCGATGACGAAGAGCTTCAGGTCGCGGCCGAGCTTGCGGTGGTCGCGGGCCTTGGCCTGCTCGATGCGCTCGAGGTGCTGGGCGAGCTCCTCCTTGGTCGGGAAGGCCGTGCCGTAGATGCGCTGGAGCTGCTTGTTGTGCTCGTCGCCGCGGTGATAGGCGCCGGCGATGGAGAGGAGCTTGAAGGCCTTCAGCTTGCTCGAGTAGCGCACGTGCGTGCCCGCGCAGAGGTCGATAAACTCGCCGTTCTGATAAAACGAAATCTTTTCGCCTTCGGGAATGTCGGCCAAGCGGCCGAGCTTATAGCGCTCCTGCCCGATTTTCTTGATGATCTCGGTGGCTTCCTCGCGGGAAACTTCCTTGCGCTGGAACGGCTGGTTCTCGTCGGCGACTTTTTTCATCTCGGCCTCGATCTTCGCCAGGTCCTCGGTCGTGAGTTTGTGGTCGAGGTCGACGTCGTAATAAAACCCGGTGTCCGTCGGCGGGCCGATGTCGAGCTTGGCGTCGGGGAAGATGCGCAGCAGCGCGGTCGCAAGGATGTGCGACGCCGAGTGGCGGAGTTCTTCGAGGGGGTTCATCACGGGAAGTTGAAAGTTGAAGGGTGAAAGCAGAAAGTCGAGCGTCAGTCGCCCCGGATTTTAGCCACAAAGAGCACAAAGGGGGCAAGTCCTCTGTCTCAAATCACCTGCGCGCCGATGGGCGCGATGGGGACGTCGCCGCCGGCAAGATATTTTGGAGTCTTTTGTGGCCGGTGCTTAAATCTTGCTACAATGGGGCAACGAAGGACTCGAATGAACTCGAAGTTTGAGGAAAATTCATCAAAATAAACTACCGCCATGAGATCCGTTGAGCGCTTGCTGGGCACGGCCAAACATTTTCCGGTGGAGATCACGTTATCCAGCGGAGACCGGCACGTGATCGAACACCCCGATTATGCCACCTTGCATCCCAAAACGAAGGATCTGATTATTTTTCCAGAAGAGGGTGAAAACTTCTCATTGGCCATCAATCCGGGGCAAATCGTCTCGATCAAGCCTGTGCGGAAGAAAAATCGGGCGGCGTAAACCATTTTGCCAGAATTTAAGGTGAAAACATGAAATCGTTGGAAAGGCTTTTAATTTCGGCTAAGGATTTTCCGTTGGAAATAACGCTTTCGTCGGGGGAAAAGCATCTACTGCCGCATCCCGATCATGTGCAAATGCACCCCAACACGAAAGACCTTGTGATCTATCCGGACACGGGACCCTTCTCCCTAGTGGTCAATCCGGCCCATGTCATATCTATCAAGCCGTTGCGGAAGGCATCCTGACAGCTTGCCGAGTCGTTACTTTTTGATCGGCTCCAGTTTGTATCCGT